>CAKZJK010000103.1 GCA_936942565.1 uncultured Caulobacter sp.
GTTCCCACGCCAGCGCCAACAAACAGCCAGCCCCGCCTTGACTCAGGGGGCGGCCTTCGCCTATATCGCCCGCTCTCGCGCGGCCAGCTCGTCCGGCTCGCGTGTCCGAATTCGTATCTTAGCGGGCCAGGCTCTTCTCAAGGGGGCGGGGCTTCGCCCAAGCCAAGGTAACCACCATGTCGCGCCGTTGCGAACTTACCGGTATCGGTCCGATGGTCGGCCACAATGTGAGCCACTCGAACATCAAGACCAAGCGCCGCTTCCTGCCGGCTCTGTCGCCCGCCTCGCTCCAGTCGGAGTCGCTGGGCCAGACCTTCAAGCTGCGCATCAGCAACGCGGCCCTGCGCACCCTGGACTTCAAGGGCGGCCTGGACGTGTTCCTGCTGGGCGCCAAGGACGAGCAGCTGTCGCCGCGCGCCCTGAAGATCAAGGCCCAGGTGAAGGCCAAGGCCAAGGCCGCCGCTCAGGCTGCTTAAGGCTTACGGCCGTCTAAGGCCGGGCAAGCCCTTCAAGGCTGATGAATTGAAGACCCGCTGGGAGCGATCCTGGCGGGTTTTTCGTTGCGCCGTCTCGGGCAGCGGAGGATTCGCGGCGGACTGAGACAGGTCCGATAACGTCTCCGATCCCATAAGTCTCATATTGTGATACATCATCCAATATCATGAGATTTCTTGACACGCATCCGGAGGTCCGACCAAAGATAGCGAAAGCCCAAAGTGGTCTGGCCAGTGGGGAGTGCGATGCCGAATCTATCGCGGCATGTTCCGTTCGTCTGCGTCGCGCTCGCCGCCGTCGCGCCGATGGGCGCCCAGGCTCAACGCGCCGAATACGCCTTCAATGACGGATGGCGGATGGCGACCGGCGAGATCGCCGGCGCCGAGGCTCCCGGTTTCGATGACGCGGGCTGGAAGTCCGTCACCTTGCCCGACGCCTACAACGAGGACGACGCCTTTCGAGTCGACATTCATGACCTGAAGGGCGGGATCACCTGGTACCGCAAGCGTTTCATCCTGCCCGCCGGTTTCGCGCCGGACGGCAAGGCGTTCCTGGAGTTCGAGGGCGTGCGCCAGGCTGGCGACGTCTATGTCAACGGCGAGTTGGCCGGCTTTCACGAGAACGGCGTCACGGCCTTCGGCGTCGACGCTTCCAAGCTCCTGAAGCCCGCGTCGTTCGAGAACGTCATCGCCGTTCGCGTCGATAGCGACTGGAAGTACAAGGAGCGCGCCACGGGCAGCGGCTTCCAGTGGAACAACAACAACTTCAATGTGAACTACGGCGGCATCCACCGGGCGGTGCGGCTGCATCTGACGGGGGGGCTGCATCAGACCCTGCCGTTGTATTCCAGCCTCGGCACGACGGGCGTCTACATCTGGGCCGACGATTTCGACATCAAGGGTCGGACGGCGACCATCCATGCCGAGTCCGAGGTTCGGAACGAAACCGACCGGCCGCGCGCCTTCGGCTATCGCGTCATCGTCCGCGACGTCGAGGGCAAGGCGGTCGGCGAATTCGCCGGCCCGGTCGTTAGCCTGGCGCCCAACGAGACCCGCGTGGTTTCCGCTCAAAAGCGCCTGTCGGGTCTGAACTTCTGGAGCTGGGGCTACGGCTACCTGTACGGGGTGAGCACGGCCTTGATCGAGGATGGCAAGGTCGTCGACGAGGTCACGACCCGCACCGGCTTTCGCAAGACGGGCTTTGATCACGGCATGGTTCGGCTGAATGATCGGGTGATCCAAGTCCACGGCTACGCCCAGCGCACCAGCAACGAATGGCCGGCGCTGGGTACGGATATCCCGCCCTGGATCAGCGACTTCTCCAACGCCCTGATGGTCGAGAGCGGCGGCAATCTGGTGCGGTGGATGCACATCACGCCCGCCCGCCAGGACGTGACCTCGGCCGACCGCGTGGGCCTGATGCAGGCCATGCCCGCCGGGGACGCCGAGAGCGACGTCACGGGTCGCCGCTGGGAACAGCGCAAGGAGGTCATGGCCGACGCCATTGTCCGCTTCCGCAACAACCCCTCGATCATCTTCTACGAAGGCGGCAACGAGAACATCAGCGACGAGCACATGGCCGAGCTGAAGGCCATCCGCGACCGCTTCGATCCGCGCGGCGGCCGCGCTATCGGCTCGCGCGAGATGCTGTCCAGCAAGGTCGCCGAGTACGGCGGCGAAATGCTGTACATCAACAAGAGCGCATCGAAGCCGGTATGGGCCATGGAATATTCGCGCGACGAGGGCGCGCGGAAGTTCCAGGACGCGTTCACGCCGCCGTTCCACGCGGACAGCCCTGACTACAATCGAAACCAGGACAGCCACGCGGCCGAGAACGTCCGCCGCTGGCGCGACTATTGGCGCATGCGGCCGGGTGGCGGGGATCGCGTCAGTTCGGGCGGGGTCAATATCGTCTTTTCCGACAGCAACACCCACTTACGCGGCGACAACAACTACCGCCGCAGCGGCGAGGTGGACGGCATGCGCCTGCCGAAGGAGGGCTTCTACGTCCATCAGGTGATGTGGGACGGCTGGGTCGACGTCGAGCATCCGCGCAGTCACATCATCGGCCACTGGAACTATGCGCCGGGCGTGGTGAAGGACGTGCTGGTCGTCTCCAGCGCGGACAGGGTCGCCCTGAGCCTGAACGGCCGACCCCTGGGTTTTGGCGAGAAGAGCGACGGCTTCCTTTTCACCTTCCCACGGGTTGCTTGGCAGCCGGGCAAGCTGGAAGCTGTCGGCTACGACGCCAAGGGCGGGGTCGTTTCGCGCCACGCCGTCGAGACGACCGGCGCGCCCGCCGCCTTGCGGCTGACGCCGCGGACCGGTCCGGGGGGCTGGAAGGCCGATGGGGCGGATCTGGCCCTGGTCGACGTCGAGATCGTCGACAAGCAGGGGCGTCGCGTGCCGACGGCGCTCGACACGATTCACTTCTCGACCAGTGGCCCCGTCGAGTGGCGCGGCGGTATCGCCCAGGGCGATAGCCTTGGCCGAAAGCCGCCCGCGCCGACCTCGAGCGAACCGGAGAAGGCGGCTGGTCCTGACCAGGTTACCAAGTTCCCCGGCGCGGCGCGCGGCGACGACAACTTCATCCTGTCCAAGACCCTGCCGGTCGAGGCTGGGATCAACCGCGTCTCGCTGCGCTCCACGCTCGAGGCTGGCAAGGTCACGGTGACCGCCAGGGCGGAGGGACTTCCGGACGCCTCGGTCACGCTGGACACCGCCGCGCCAGCCAAGGCCGACGGTCGACGCCCTGCCGGTAAATCTCGTCCGCGGCCCGACGCCCCCAACCCCGTCGTTCAAGACTTGGCGCGTCACGGTGCGTCCGGCGAGGACCATCGCCGGCTCGAACGCCGCCGAGGCTCGCCTGGCCATGGACGACGACGAGATGACCCATTGGGCCAGCGATGGGCAACTGGCCAACGCCTGGATCGAGTACCGCCTGGACGCGCCCCAGGTCGTCGACGAGCTGGAGCTGAAGCTCATCGGCTGGCGCCTGCGCTCATATCCGCTGCGCGTCACCATGGACGGCGAGACGGTCTACGAGGGCACGCCCGCCAAGAGTCTCGGCTATGTCACTCTACCCCTGAGGCCGCTGAAAGGCTCGCGCCTACGCATCGCTCTGACCGGTCCGACGGTGGACCGCGACGCGTTCGGCAAGATCGTCGAGGTGAACGGCGCGAAGGCCAGCTTCGACACCGGGGCCGAGAAGGTGGCGGCGGGCGCGCGGCTGGGAATCGTCGAGGCGGAATTGCACCGTCGCGTCCGCTGACTTCGCGAGGCTCGGGTCATTCGCGACGGCGTCAGTGACGTCCCCAAACAAAACCC
>CAKZJK010000104.1 GCA_936942565.1 uncultured Caulobacter sp.
CCGCGCTCCATGGCCCAGACCGAGCCGACCTCCTCGACCACGCACAGCAGGCGACCGTCGCGCGAGCCGTCGGCGCAGACCGCGCAGGGATCGGAGACGTCCAGCGAGCCGCACGTCGAGCAGGTGCGCACCTTGGCCTGCGCCTCGGCCATCGCCAGGGCCAGCGGCGCCAGCAGCGTGTCGCGCTTCTTCAGAAGGGCCAAAGCCGCCCGCCGGCCCGAGCGCGGTCCTAGTCCCGGCAACTTGGACAGCAGGGCGATCAGGCGCTCGATCTCGGGTCCGGCGGAGGCGGCCATCAGGTCCTTTTCGGCTTCGCGCCGCACGGCGACGAAGCATTTATTCCATCGTCATCCCGGCCGTAGCGTAGCGGAGAGCCGGGACCCAGGGGCAAACGCACAACCCCTGGCCCCTGGGTCCCGGATAGCCTCTTCGAGGCTTCCGGGATGACGAGGGTGTTGAAGCGCTAAGCCCCTAGAACTTCATCCCGGGCATGCCGCCCATCAGGCCCGCCATCGGACCGGCGGCTTCCTGCATCAGCTGGGCCTGTTTGGCGTCGAGCTTCTTCTTGGCGTCGGCGTGGGCGGCGATGATCAGGTCGGCGATCACCTCGCCCTCGCCCGGCTGCACCAGGCTCTCGTCCATCAGCACCCGCACCAGCTCGCCATTGCCCATCAGGGTGACGGTGACCATGCCGCCGCCCGAGGTGCCGTCGACCGTGGTTTCGGCCAGACGCGCCTGGGCGTCCTGGAGCTTCTGTTGCATGGCCTGGGCCTGCTTCATCAGGCCGCCGAGGTCTTTCATGGTCTTGGTCTCCAACCTTACTTGTCATCCCGGCGAAAGCCGGGACCGCCGGATGCGCCGGCGCTCGCCGTGGTCCCGGGTCCGCGCTGCGCTTGCCCGGGATGACAGCTTCTATCGTCAGCCCTCTTCCTCGTCCGGCTCCAGCGGCGCGGCTTCGGGGGTGAGGACCTTGCGGATCTCGACGATCTCGGCGCCGGGGAAGGCCGACAGCACCGAGGCGACGAACGGATCCTTCTTGATCTGCTCCAGCGCCTCGCGCTCCTCGCGCTTCTGGCGCTCCATGAGGCTCTCGGCCCCGCCGCCGCCCTCGGCGGCGACCAGCCAGGGCTGGCCGGTGTGCTCCTTGAGGAAGCGAACGAGGCGCCCGGCCAGGTTAGCCGGCGCGCCGGGGGCGGCCTCGAAGGTCAGGGCGCCGGGGCGGAAATTGATCGGCCGGACGTACTGCTCGACGTCGAGGCGCAGGCCGATGTCGCGCTTGGCGGCGATCAGGGCCATCACGTCGTCGAACGAGGCCAGCACCGGCATGGCCTGGGCGCCGGGCGCGGCCATGGTCATCGGGGCGTGGGCCGAGGCCGCGCCGCCCGACGAACCGCCGCCGCCCACCGAGACGCCGCCGCCCGGACCGCCGCCGCCAATGGGGGCGCCGTCGCGAAGGGCCTTCAGCGCCTCTTCCGGGCCTGGCAGGTCGGCGGCATAGCACAGGCGGATCAAGGCCATCTCGGCCGCGGCCATCGCGTCGGGCGCGCGGCGCACTTCCTCATGGGCCTTCAGCAGCATCTGCCACAGGCGCGACAGCGTGCCGGCCGAGGTGTGGGCGCCGATGGCGGCCAGGCGCGCGGCCTGCTCCTTGGGCATCGACAGGGCGTCGGGCCCCAGCGCCTTGGACACCGCCGAGGCGTGGCAGTGGTCCAGCACGTCCAGCATCACCACCGCCGGATCGGCCCCGAAGCCCCACAGGGCGCGGAAGGCCTCCAGGGCGTCCTTGGTCTTGCCGGCCATGACCTGCTCGTAGAGCGCGATGGTCTGGCCGCGGTCGGCCAGGCCCAGCATGTCGCGGACCACCGTGGCGGTGACCGTCGCGCCACGCTCGGTCTGGACGATGGCCTGGTCCAACAGCGAGAGACCGTCGCGCACCGAGCCCTCGGCCGCGCGGGCGATCAGGGCCAGCGCGTCCATCTCGATCCGCGCGCCTTCCTTGGCCGAGATGCGGTCGAAGTGCTTGACCAGCACGTCCGGCTCGACCCGGCGCAGGTCGAAGCGCTGGCAGCGCGACAGGATCGTCACCGGGACCTTGCGGATTTCGGTGGTGGCGAAGATGAACTTGGCGTGCGGCGGAGGCTCTTCCAGCGTCTTCAGCAGGGCGTTGAACGCCGCCGTCGACAGCATGTGCACTTCGTCGATGATGTAGACCTTGTAGCGCGCCTCGACCGGGGCGTAGCGCACCCCGTCCAGAAGCTCGCGCATCTCGTCGACCTTGGTGCGCGAGGCGGCGTCCAGCTCCAGCACGTCCATGTGCCGGCCTTCGATGATGGCCCGGCAGTGATAGCCCTCGGTGGTCAGGTCGACCGAGGGGCCCTTGACGGTGTCGGTCTCGTAGTTGAGCGCGCGGGCCAAGAGGCGCGCGGTCGTGGTCTTGCCGACGCCCCGCACGCCGGTGAGCATGAAGGCGTGGGCGATGCGGCCGGTCGAGAAGGCGTTGGCCAGGGTGCGGACCATGGCCTCCTGGCCGATCAGGTCCTCGAAGGTGCGCGGGCGGTACTTCCGCGCCAGCACGGTGTAGGCGTCGCCGGTCTCGGCCGGCGGGTCCTCGACGACCGGACGCGCTTCTTCCGCCACGGGCGCGGCCGGAGGTCCGCCGAAGATATCGGCGGTGTTCTCGTCGCGTTCAGCGGGCTCTTCGTCCCACGGCGGCGCGGAATCGGTCGAGAGGTCGTCGTGATCGGCCATGGCCATCAGTGTAGTGGGGCGAAGGGCGCGGCAAAAGGCCCGCTCGGAGCGGACCGGCCATCTGCTGACAGATTTCGCGATTTTGGGAAGGTGGAGACCGGACAGCGACCCGAAGGGGATCTCGTTGTGGCTGCTGCCTTCCGGCCCTGACCAGGTTGGCGAGGACTTCGTCCGAGCCGATCTCCGAGGCCTATATCGCGACTCATCGCGAAGGATGCAAGGCTGACGATTCCCAAAGGCCGCGCTAGAGAGTCACTTATGGCCCTCTCGATCATCACCAACACCTTCGCCGGCAACCCCCTGAACCGCGACAGCGAGCGTCGCGGCGACGAGGCCTTCCTCGCCGAAAAGCTGGCCGATCCGGAATCCCTGGCCGTGGCGCTGTGGAACGGCAAGCCGCTGGTCGAGGACATCCTGGACGCCGACGGCAAGCCCAAGGGCGTCCAGATCGCCTATCTGCGCGCCGACATGGCCCAGGACCTGGCCGGTAGCGCCGAGAAGCTGCTGTACATGGGGCTCTGGAAGGACATCGCCGTCTTCGCGGTCGACATCGAGGGCCCGGCCGATCCGGCCGAGGGCCCGCTGCAGGGGCTGGGCCGGTTCGAGGAGCTGCGCGGCGCCGCGGCCGCCATGCCGCCGGCCGACGCCGGCATCCTGGCCACCGCCAAGTCGATGTTCGAATGGCGCCGCCGCCACCGCTGGTGCAGCGCCTGCGGCCAGAAGACCGAGGTCGCCGACGGCGGCTGGAAGCGCGTCTGCCCCGCCTGCGACGCCGAGCACTTCCCGCGCACCGACCCGGTGGCGATCATGCTGGCCGTCCACGACGGCAAGTGCCTCCTGGGTCGCCAGGCCGCCTGGCCTCCGGGGATGTTCTCGGCCCTGGCCGGCTTCATCGAGCCCGGCGAGACGATCGAGGAGGCCTGCGCCCGCGAGCTCGAGGAAGAAGCGGGCCTGAAGGCCGTGACCGTCCGCTACCACTCCAGCCAGCCCTGGCCGTGGCCCAGCTCGCTGATGATCGGCATGATCGCCGACGTCGACAGCGAAGATCGGAAGAGCGTCGTGTAGGGAAAGAGTG
>CAKZJK010000105.1 GCA_936942565.1 uncultured Caulobacter sp.
CCCGCCGGTCGGGTCCATTTTCTCAAACCTCTCCGGGGCGAACGCCTCGGTTGGATCGGGAGTCGCGCGATGTCGTTCAATAAGGCCGTCATGGGTGAGAAGCCTTTCGCCCAGACCGAAGTCGGTAACACCTTCCTGCGTCACGCCCTGATCATCTGGGCGCGCGAGCAGGGCGTGGCCGAAGCCAACCTGTCCGCGATCACGCGGGACGTGTTGGACTTCGCGCAAGCGACCGTGCGCGACAGCGGCCCCCGAGCCATCCTGAGCGCGTGAAATCAACGCGGCCTCGAACGCCGCGCCGCTTCTTGGGGCGCCAAGAGCGGAGGGAAGATCGCGGATCACCCATTTTGAGACATGCCGCCCTGGTGGGGATTGGGGCGGCGGTCGACGAACGCCCTCGTTCGCGCTGAGAGGTCGCGTTCGTCGCGAGAACCTGGATGGCGCGGCCGTCCAGGTTCTTCGCTGCTTTGTTCTGACTGCTGGAGAATGACATGTCCGCCCTATTGAGCGTCCTGAACAGTCCGGTGATCTTCATGGCCGCCGCTGTGTTGGCGCTGGTCGCGGCGGCCGTGGCCGGATGGCTGGGCGCTCATGTCTTGCGCCTGCGCGCGCAGCTGGCCGAGGCGCGGCAGGAAGCCGAGGGCCTGGCGGCGCATCGCGACAGCGTGATCGCCGAACTGGCCCTGACGCGCGCGCGCTTGGTCGAGACTCGACAGTCGGCCGGCCGGGCTCAGGCGACCGCCGCGGAGCTGGAAGCGCGCCTGGCGTCGAACATCAAGATCGGCCGCGAATTTGGCGAGAGCCGTTGCGAAGCGGCCAACCGGGTCATTTCAAACGCCCTGAGCGACCGGCCGCAATAGGCCGCCCCGTCCCTCAAGGCCTCAGCGCGCCTTGCGGGCCTTGATCTCCTCGGGCGAGAGCTTGCGAATGGCGGTCACGGGATAGCGCTGAACGCCGATCGCGCCGGGCACGATGATCGTGGCGTCCGCGCCCGAGCAAATCCAGGAACTCCCGCGCGCCTCGACGCCGATCCGCTGGGTCCAGTCGATATCCGGCGAGGGCGCGAACAGCGTCAGGCGATAGACGTCGCGCACGCCGACCGAGACGTCCACGGTCTCCCTGTCCACCGCGTTGAAGCCGTCGACGTCCTCGGCGCGGAAGCAAGCGCGCGGGCTCTTGGCCTTTGGCGCCGGGCCGTCCGATTGGGCGGCGGCGATCGTCGGCATGGACAGAAACAGCGCGAAAAGGGCGGCGGATAGGGCCTGGCTACGCATGGTCTCGAACTCCTTCAGGCGTCCCTCGCCGGACATCCTCGCGCCAAACCGCGAGCGGCTCAAGCGCGCGCCGAAGGCTTGGCCAGGCGCAGGATCGCGACGCCCAGAAGGGCCGAGACCAAGGAGCCGGCCAGGACTCCGATCTTGGTCTCGTCGATCAGCAGTGGATCGCTGAACGCCAGGCCGCCGATGAACAGGCTCATGGTGAAGCCGATCCCGCACAGCACCGCCACGCCGTAGAGCTGCGCCAGCGACGCGCCGGCGGGCGGGCGCGCCCAGCCCATCCGGATCATGCCGAACGACACCCCGAAGACGCCCACCTGCTTGCCCAGGAACAAGCCCAGCGCCACGCCCAGCGGCACGGGGTCCAGCAGGGCCGACAGGCCGATCCCGGCGAACGACAGGCCGGCGTTGGCGAAGCCGAAGATCGGGGTGACGCCGAAGGCGACCGGCTTGTGCAGCGCATGCTCCAGCCGGTGCAGCGGGCAGCGTTCGTCGGCGCGCAGCGGGATGGTCAGCGCCAGGGCGACGCCGGCCAAGGTGGCGTGGACGCCCGACTCCAGCACCAGGAACCACAGCACGACGCCCAGCAGCAGATAGGGCCACAGGCTGATGACTTTCAGGCGGTTCAGGGCGACCAGGACCGCCAGCGCCACGCCCGCCCCCGCGAGCGCCATCAGGTGCAGCTGTTCGGTGTAGAAGAGCGCGATGATCACGATCGCCGCCAGGTCGTCCATGATCGCGATGGCGGTCAGGAACACCTTCAGCGAGGTCGGAACGCGCGAGCCCAGCAGCGCCAGGACGCCCAGCGCGAAGGCGATGTCGGTGGCCGACGGGATCGCCCAGCCGGCGACGCTGTCGGGGTGACGCAGGTTGAAGAACAGATAGATCGCCGCCGGCAGGATCACCCCGCCCAGGGCGGCCGCGCCGGGCAGGATGACGTCGGCGGGACGCGACAGCTGTCCGTCCAGGACCTCGCGCTTGATCTCCAGGCCCACCAGCAGGAAGAACAGCGCCATCAGGCCGTCGTTGATCCAGTGCAGGACGCTTTCGTCCAGATGGATCGGGCCAAGGGCGAAACCGAGATGGGTGTTCAGCGCCGCGAAATAGCTCGGCGCCAGGGGCGAGTTGGCGACGATCAGCGCCAGGGCCGCGGCGACCATCAGGACGTAGCCGCCGGCGGCCTCGTTCGCGAGGAAATGCGCCAGGGCTTCGCGGGCGCGTCGGCTGATGGCGCGCAGGGCCATGAAGGTCCTCCGGGAAAGGGGGGAAGGGCAGCTAGCCCGCTTCGTCCGTCTCCCGCAACCGAAGATGGCGCGCCTGGGCCAGCCTTTGATCGGAGATCTCGCCCAGGTCCAGCCAGTCGGTGAAGGGCAGGCCATAGGCGCGGTCGAGGAACTCGGCCTGGAAGCGGAACGGCAGACCCGCGTCGCTGTTCCACAGCATGACGATGCCGGTCTTGGTCGCCGGATCGAAGATCATGGTCGAGCGATAACCCGAGACGGCCCCGCTGTGGCCGATCACCTTATGGCCGCGATAGGTGAAGCTGCGCATGCCCAGGCCATAGCCGGCGTGCCTGATCTCGCGCGCGAAGGGCGTCCGCCCATAGGGCGCGGCGGTGCCGATGCGCGGACGCTGGGCCGCGTCCAGCACGGCGGGCGGCAGCACGTCCGGGCGAAGACCCATCTGGGCCTGCATCCAGACGGCGAGGTCCACGATGGTGGAGTTGACGCCGGCCGCGCCGGGCACGCGGTAATAGGCCTCTGACATGGGCAGGACCCGGCCTTCGCGATGCGGGCGAGCCCAACGCGCGGCACCGACCAGACCCGCCTGGCCGATGGAGGCGCTGGTCATCCCCAGGGGCCGGAACAGCCGCCGCTGGACGGTCTGGTCGTAAGCCTCATGGGTTCGGGTCGCCAGGATCTCGGTGATCGTGTCGTAGGCGACGTTCTGGTAGGTGTGGCACCGCCCCGGCGCGCAGGCGACCGGCACGTCGCCCAGGGCATGACGGATGGCCGCCGGATCCTGGCCGTCCTCGAGCCGGTCGTCATAGGCGTTCTTGGGCAGGCCGGTCCGCTGCGACAGCAGCTCCTCGACCGTCAGCTCCCGCTGCGCGTCGCGCGGCAGGCGCAGGGTGGTGTGGAAGGTCTCCAGCGGCTCGTCCAGCGACAGCAGCCCGTCGGCGGCCAGCTTGGCGGTCAGGGCGCCGGCGACCGTCTTCGACAGCGAGGCCCAGCGGAACACGGTGTTCGCGTCGACCGGCTCGCCGTCCTTGGCCGAGGTGAGGCCATAGCCCTGAACGAACGACAGCCGGCCGTCCTCGACGACGGCCACGGCCAGGCCCTCCATCGAGTGGTGCGCCGTCATCTCCGCCAGTCGCTGATCGAGCGCGCGATAGTCGATGCGACCGCGCCAGTCCTCGGGCTTGGTTGGCGGAACGACCGGGGCCGGCAAGGGCGCGTGAGCCCCGGTCAGGGCCGCGATAGGCGTGGCGGGGCGGAAATAGACCGCCAGCGCGCCGCACGCGATCAGCAAGCCCGCGCCGCCCG
>CAKZJK010000106.1 GCA_936942565.1 uncultured Caulobacter sp.
CCGAGGAGATGGCCGACCGCGTCGGCGTCATCAACAAGGGCGAGATCGTGCTGGTGGAGGCGGGCGATGTCGTGCCGGCCGATGCCGAGGTCGTCGATGGCGTCGCGTCCGTGGACGAAAGCGCCATCACCGGCGAGTCGGCCCCCGTCATCCGCGAGAGCGGCGGCGACTTCTCGGCGCTGACGGGCGGCACCCGCGTGCTGTCCGACTGGGTCGTCGCCCGTGTGGCCGTCAACCCCGGCGAGACCTTCGTGGACCGCATGATCGCGATGGTGGAGGGAGCCCAGCGCAAGCGCACGCCCAACGAGATCGCGCTGGCCGTGCTGCTGGCGGGCCTCACCCTGATCTTCCTGATCGCGGTCGTGACCCTGTTGGGCCTGGGCAAGTTCTCGGGCGTGGCGCTGGATCCGCTGGTGCTGGGCGCGCTGTTCATCACCCTGATCCCGACCACCATCGGCGGCCTGCTCTCGGCCGTCGGGATCGCCGGCATGGACCGCCTGCTGAAGGTCAATGTCCTGGCCACCTCGGGCCGCGCGGTCGAGGCGGCGGGCGACGTCGACACCCTGCTGCTGGACAAGACCGGCACCATCACCTTTGGCAACCGGATGGCGACCGAAGTCATCCCGGCCCCGGGCGTGCGTCCGGACGCGGCGATGAAGGCGGCGCTGATGGCCTCGCTGGCCGACGAGACTCCGGAAGGTCGCTCGATCGTCGAGCTGGCCCGCAACGCGGGCCTGACCGTCGAGCCGCCCGAGGGCGCGACCTCGATCCCCTTCACCGCCCAGACCCGCCAGTCGGGTCTGGATCACGAGGGCCGCAGCTGGCGCAAGGGCGCGGTCGACGCCGTCTATCGCTCGCTGGCGCTGGAGCCCAAGAGCATCCCGGCCGAGCTGACCGCCGCCGTCGACCGTATCGCCCGCTCGGGCGGCACGCCGCTGGCGGTCAGCGAGGATGGCGTCCTGGTCGGCGTCATCCACCTGAAGGACGTCGTGAAGCCGGGCGTGAAGGAGCGCTTCGCCGACCTGCGCCGCATGGGCCTGCGCACCGTGATGATCACCGGCGACAACCCGGTGACCGCCGCGGCCATCGCCTCGGAGGCCGGCGTCGACGACTTCCTGGCCGAGGCCACGCCCGAGGACAAGCTGCGGCTGATCCGAGAGGAGCAAGGCAAGGGCCGCCTGGTGGCCATGTGCGGCGATGGGGCCAACGACGCCCCCGCCCTAGCCCAGGCCGACGTCGGCGTCGCCATGCAGACCGGCGCCCAGGCCGCGCGCGAGGCCGGCAACATGGTCGATCTCGACAGCGACCCCACCAAGGTCATCGAGATCGTCGAGGTCGGCAAGCAGATGCTGATCACCCGCGGCGCCCTGACGACCTTCTCGATCGCCAACGACGTGGCCAAGTACTTCGCCATCATCCCGGCGATGTTCGTGGTCTCGCTGCCAGCCCTGGGCGCGCTGAACGTGATGAAGCTGCACAGCCCGCAGAGCGCTATCCTGTCGGCGGTGATCTTCAACGCCCTGGTGATCGTCGCTCTGATCCCGCTGGCCCTGAGGGGCGTGAAATACCGCGCCGTCGGCGCCGGCAAGCTGCTGTCGCGCAACCTCACCGTCTACGGGCTGGGCGGTCTCATCGCGCCATTCGTCGGCATCAAGCTGATCGACCTCGTGGTCTCGGCCCTGGGTCTGGCGTAAACACGAGTCATCGGAGAGTCATCCGTCATGCTTTCGCATCTTCGTCCGGCCCTGGTTTCGATGGGCCTGTTCACCGCCCTGCTGGGTCTCGCCTATCCGCTGGCCGTCACCGGCGTCGCCCAAGCGGCGTTCCCGGCCCAGGCCAACGGCAGCCTCGTCCGCGACGCCGGCGGTGGCGTCATCGGCTCGGCCCTGATCGGCCAGGCCTTCGCCGAGCCGGAATACTTCCACGGCCGTCCCTCGGCGGCCGGGAATGGCTATGACGCCGCGGCGTCCAGCGGCTCCAACATGGGTCCGCTGAACGACAAGCTGATCGACCGCGAGAAGACCGACGCCGCCGCGCTGCGCGCCGAGAATCCGGGCGCGGTCATCCCGGCCGACGCCGTGACCAGCTCGGCCTCGGGCCTCGATCCGGACATCTCGCCGGCCAACGCCCGCTTCCAGGCGCCCCGCGTATCGCGTGAGCGCGGCGTGCCGCTTGGCCAGGTGACGGCGCTGATCGACGCCCAGGTCCAGCAGCCCCTGCTGGGCTTCATCGGCCAGCCGCGCGTCAACGTGCTGGCGCTCAACCGGGCCCTCGACGCCCGCTTTCCGCCAAACGCCAGTCAGAAAGGCGGCTAGTGCCGGCTGAAGAACCGAAAAGACCCGACCCCGAGGCGCTTCTGGCCGCCGCCAACAAGGCGCGCCGGGGGCGCCTCAAGGTGTTTCTGGGCATGGCGCCGGGCGTGGGCAAGACCTACGAGATGCTGCGCGCCGCCCGCCGTCGCAAGGCCGAGGGCGCGGACGTCCTGATCGGCGTCGTCGAGACCCACGGCCGCCGCGAGACGGAAAGCCTGCTGCGCGGCATGGAGGTCCTGCCGCGCAGGCCGATCGAGCATCGCGGCCGCGTCCAGATGGAGTTCGACATCGACGCGGCCTTGGCGCGCAAGCCCAAGATCCTTCTGGTCGACGAGTACGCCCACTCCAACGCCATCGGCTCGCGCCATCCCAAGCGCTGGCAGGACATCGAGGAACTGTTGGCCGCCGGCGTCGACGTCTGGACGACGCTGAACGTCCAGCACCTGGAGAGCCTGGTCGACGTTGTCCAGCGGATCACGGGCGTGCGCCAGCGCGAGACCGTGCCCGACAGCGCCCTCTCCCGCGCCGACGACATCGAGCTGGTCGACATCACGCCGGGCGAGCTGCGCGAGCGGATGGCGGCCGGCAAGGTCTATGTCCCCGAGACGGCGCGGCTGGCGGCGGACAACTTCTTCAAGGTCGAGAACCTCACGGCGCTCCGAGAACTGGCCCTGCGCCGCGCGGCCCAGACGGTGGACGACCAGCTGGTCGCCACCATGCGCGAGAAGGGTGTCGAGGGCCCTTGGGCGGCGGGGGAGCGGATCCTGGTCCTGGTCAGCGGGGACGCCATGGCCGCCACCCTGGTGCGAGCCGGTCGGCGGCTCTCGGACATGATGATGGACGCGCCGTGGATCGTGGCCCACGTCGAGCGGACCGATCGGCCGCTGGCGAAGGACGGCGACACGGCGCGGCTGCGCGAAGCCTACCGCCTGGCCGAACAACTCGGTGGGGTGACGGTGGCCCTCAGCGGCGGCGATATCGTCGACACGGTCATGGCCTACGCCCGCCGTCACAACGTCACCCAGATCGTGATCGGCAAGTCGGTCGAGAGCCGTTGGCGCGAGTTGCTGGGACGCTCCCTGGCGACGGCCCTGCTGCGTGGCGGTCCATGTCGTCACAGAGGCCGCGCACGAACGCGAGCCAAAGACCCCAAGACCGCTGGGCCTAGGGCGATGGCAGGGCTATGCGGTCGGCGCGCTGTTCATTCTCGCGGCGACCTTGGCCGCGTGGGGCCTGGACGTCACCTTCGACCGCGTGGACCTGGGGATGATCTTCCTGGCCGCGGTGTTGGCGGCCGGGGTGCTGCACGGCCTGCGTCCCGCCCTGGCGGCGGCGAGCGTGGCCTTCTTCGTTTACAACTACCTGTTCCTGGAACCGCGCTACAGCCTGGCGATCGGCGCGCCGACCGACTTCATCACCCTGGTGGTGTTCTGGGCCGTGGCGCTGGCTTCGGGCGGTCTCGCCGGGCGAGTGCGAGACCAGGCCCTGGGCTCCCAGCGCCGCGCCGCCGCCGTGA
>CAKZJK010000107.1 GCA_936942565.1 uncultured Caulobacter sp.
GCGGGCCCCTCCCTCTCTCTAAGAGAGAGGGATTTCCCATGCTTAACCGCCCTTTCACCCACCGCGCGCTAACCATGACGCGCCATGCGCCGCGCTCTCCTCGCCCTGCTGATCCTGACGACCGCTGGTCCGTCCATGGCCCAGTCCAAGGCTCCCGCGTCGGTATTGTCGTCCCGAGAACCACCGAAGACGATCCTGGCCTCGCCGTGGGCCATCGTCCCGCGCCAACCCGCCGGCGACCAGCACGGCTGCAAGACCATGTGCGCGCGCGTCCGCTACTTCTGCGAGGCGCGCGACGTCGGCTACACCGGCTGCGGCAGCGACTGGGTGCTGTGCAATCGCCGTTGCGCCTCGGCCTACGCCACCACGCCCTTCGGACGCTGAAAGCTTACCCAACGTCCGCTTGCGACCTCGCGTAACGCCGGTACACTCACCTGAACAACGATAAGTCAGGAGGGTGGGATGGCGACCAGGAACCCCGAAGCGCGGCTGCCGAAAGCCTGCGTGATCGGCGCGGGCTGCAGCGGCTTCACGACCATCAAGCGTCTGAAGGACCACGGCGTCCCCTACGACTGCTTCGAGATGTCCGACGAGATCGGGGGCACCTGGTACTACAAGAACCCCAACGGGATGTCGGCCTGCTACGACAGCCTGCACATCGACACCAGCAAGTGGCGGCTGGCGTTCGAGGACTTTCCCGTGCCGAAGGACTGGCCGGACTTCCCGCACCACGCGCAGCTGTTCCAGTACTTCAAGGACTATGTCGACCACTTCGGCCTGCGACCGACCATCACCTTCAACACCCGGGTCGAGAAGGCCAAGCGCACGGCCGACGGTCTGTGGGCGGTGACCCTGTCGAGCGGCGAAACGCGGCTCTATGACGTGCTCTTCGTCTGCAACGGCCATCATTGGGACCCGCGCATCCCCGACTATCCGGGCGAGTTCGACGGCCCGGCCTTCCATGCTCATGCCTATTGCGACCCGTTCGATCCCATCGACATGCGCGGCAAGAACGTCGTGGTGGTCGGCATGGGCAACTCGGCCATGGACATCGCCAGCGAGCTGTCCCAGCGGCCGATCGCCAAGAACCTCTGGGTCTCGGCCCGGCGCGGGGTGTGGGTGTTCCCCAAGTACCTGAACGGCAAGCCGGCCGACAAATCCGCCCTGCCCGCCTGGGTGCCGCGCAAGCTGGGCCTGGCCTTGTCGCGCTCGGTGCTGAAGAAGACCATCGGCCGGATGGAGGATTACGGCCTGCCCAAGCCCGACCACGAGCCGCTGGAGGCCCACCCGTCGGTCTCGGGCGAGTTCCTGACGCGCGCGGGCTGCGGCGACATCAAGTTCAAGCCGGCGATCAAGGCGCTGGAGGGCAAGCGCGTGCGCTTCACCGACGACAGCGTCGAGGATGTCGACGCCATCATCTTCGCCACCGGCTACAAGATCAGCTTCCCGTTCTTCGACGATCCGGCGCTCTTGCCCGACGCCGACCATCGCTTGCCGCTGTTCAAGCGGATGATGAAGCCGGGGATCGACAATCTATTCTTCATGGGCCTGGCCCAGCCGCTGCCGACCCTGGTGAACTTCGCCGAGCAGCAGGCCAAGCTGGCGGCCGCCTACCTCGCGGGCCAGTACGCGCCGCCGCCGCGCGCGGAGATGGAAAAGATCATCGCCAAGGACGAGCAGCGCCACACCGGCCACTTCTACGAGTCCGCCCGGCACACCATCCAGGTGGACTTCAATGTCTATTGCGCCGACCTGAAGAAGGAGATCGCCAAGGGCGAGGCGCGGGCCCGGAGTCAGGGCGGGAAGCCGCCGGTGGCGGCGCGGGCGGGGATGAAAGCCGACGCTTTGCCCGCTGAGTAGAAAACGTGTCATCCCGGAAGCGCGCAGCGCTATCCGGGACCCAGGGGCCGGCGGTATTGCGGTTGCCCCTGGGTCCCGGCTCTCCGCTACGCTACGGCCGG
>CAKZJK010000108.1 GCA_936942565.1 uncultured Caulobacter sp.
CCCCAAGCTTCGATCGCGCGCGTGGTTTGATAATCCGGACAACATCGACATGACGGCGCTTTATCTGGAGCGCTATCTGAACTTTGGCCTGACGCTGGAGGAGCTGCAGTCGGGACGTCCGATCATCGGCATCGCCCAGACGGGCTCGGATCTTTCGCCGTGCAACCGCCATCACCTGGTGCTGGCCGAACGGGTGCGCGAGGGGATCCGCTCGGCGGGCGGCATCGTGCTGGAGTTCCCGGTCCATCCGATCCAGGAGACGGGCAAGCGGCCGACGGCGGGTCTGGACCGCAATCTGTCGTACCTCGGTTTGGTCGAGCTGCTGTACGGCTATCCGCTGGACGGTGTGGTGCTGACCATCGGCTGCGACAAGACCACGCCCGCCTGCCTGATGGCGGCGGCGACGGTGAACATCCCGGCCATCGCGCTGTCGGTCGGTCCGATGCTGAACGGCTGGCACAAGGGCCAGCGGACGGGCTCGGGGACCATCGTCTGGAAGGCCCGCGAGCTCTTGGCGGCCGGCGAGATCGACAACGCCGGCTTCATCAAGCTGGTGGCTAGCTCCGCGCCCTCGACCGGTTACTGCAACACCATGGGCACGGCCACGACCATGAACTCGCTGACCGAGGCCCTGGGCATGTCGCTGCCCGGCTCGGCGGCGATCCCCGCGCCCTATCGCGACCGGCAGGAGAACGCCTATCGCACCGGCCTTCGTATCGTCGAGATGGTCAAGGAAGACCTCAAGCCCTCGGACGTCCTGACCCGCGAGGCGTTCCTCAACGCCATCGTCGTCAACTCGGCGATCGGCGGCTCGACCAACGCCCCGATCCACCTGAACGCCCTGGCCCGCCATGTGGGTGTCGAGCTCTCGATCGACGACTGGCAGGAGAAGGGCGAGGAGGTGCCGCTGCTGGTCAACCTGCAGCCGGCCGGTGAGTATCTCGGGGAAGACTACTACCGGGCCGGCGGCGTGCCGGCGGTGTTTGGCCAGCTGATCGGGCAAGGGCTGATCCACGAGGACGTCAAATGCGTCTCGGGCCAGACCATCGGCGAGCAGTATCGCGGCGTTCAGATCGAGGACGAGGACGTCATCCGTCCGTTCTCGCGGCCGCTGGTCGAGCGGGCCGGCTTCGTGGTCATGCGCGGCAACCTCTTCAACTCGGCGATCATGAAGACCAGCGTGATCTCCGAAGAGTTCCGCGAGCGGTATCTGTCCAACCCCGACGATCCGGACGCCTTCGAGGGCGTGGCGGTCGTGTTCGACGGGCCCGAGGACTATCACCACCGGATCGACGATCCGTCGGTGGGCATCACCGCCAACTCGATCCTGTTCATGCGCGGGGCGGGGCCGGTCGGTTATCCCGGCGCGGCCGAGGTCGTGAACATGCGCGCCCCCAACTACCTGATCAAGCAGGGCGTCCATCAGCTGCCCTGCATCGGCGATGGCCGCCAGTCGGGCACCTCGGGCTCGCCGTCGATCCTCAACGCCTCGCCCGAAGCGGCCGTCGGCGGGGGGCTGGCCTTGCTGAAGACCGGCGACAAGGTCCGCTTTGATCTGCGCAAGTCGCGGGTCGACGTGCTGGTCTCGCCCGGCGAGATCGTCGAGCGCCGCAAGGCCCTGGAGGCGGCCGGCGGCTTCCCCATCCCCGAAAGCCAGACCCCCTGGCAGGAGATCCAGCGCGCCGTCGTCGGACAGCTCGAAACCGGCGCCGTCCTCGAACCCGCCGTCAAATACCAGCGCATCGCCCAGACCAAGGGCCTGCCAAGAGATAACCACTAG
>CAKZJK010000109.1 GCA_936942565.1 uncultured Caulobacter sp.
GGGCCTGTCCGACCAGTTTCGCATATTTCGCCAGCGCGCCGGCGCGATGCCGCGGCGGGCGTTGCGACCAGGCGGCGCGGCGGGCGGCAAGCTCGCTCTCGTCGATCAGGACATCGAGCGTGCGCGCCTTCCCATCGATGCGGATCGGATCGCCGTCGCGCAGCAGCGCCAGCGGTCCGCCGACGAAAGCCTCCGGAGAGACGTAGCCGATGCACATCCCTCGCGTGGCGCCCGAGAAGCGGCCGTCGGTGATCAGGGCGCAGGCCGCGCCCAGGCCCTTCGATTTCAGATAGGTGGTCGGGTACAGCATCTCCTGCATGCCCGGCCCGCCCTTGGGGCCTTCGTAGCGGATGACCACGACCTCGCCGGCCTTCACCTGGCCGCCCAGGATGCCGCTGACCGCCGCGTCCTGGCTTTCGAAGACGCGCGCCGTTCCCCGGAAGGTCAGGATCGACTCGTCGACCCCGGCGGTCTTCACGATGCAGCCCTCGGGGGCCAGGTTGCCGAACAGGACGGCGAGGCCCCCGTCCTTGGAGAAGGGGTGCTCGACCGAGCGGATGACGCCGGTCTCGCGGTCGAGATCCAGCTCCTCCCAGCGGGCGGCCTGGCTGAAAGCGACCTGGGTCGGCTTGCCGCCCGGCGCGGCCTTGAAGAACTCGTGGGCGGCGGCGCTGTTGGTGCGGCCGATGTCCCAGCGGGCCAGGGCCTCGCCCAGGGTGGCGGCGTGGACGGTCGGCTGGCTGGCGTCGATCAGGCCGCCGCGCTCCAGCTCGCCCAGGATGGCCATGACGCCGCCGGCCCGGTGGACGTCCTCCATGTGCACGTCGGCCTTGGCCGGAGCCACCTTGGACAGGCACGGCACGCGGCGCGACAGGCGGTCGATGTCGGCCATGCTGAACTCGATCCCGCCCTCGTGGGCGGCGGCCAGCAGATGCAGAACCGTGTTGGTCGAGCCGCCCATGGCGATGTCCAGGCTCATGGCGTTCTCGAACGCGGCCCGGGTGGCGATGCCGCGCGGCAGGGCGGTGGCGTCCTCCTGCTCGTACCAGCGCTGGCAGAGGTCGACGACCAGGCGGCCGGCTTCCTTGAACAAGGCTTCCCGATCGGCGTGAGTGGCCAGGACCGAACCGTTGCCGGGCAGCGACAGGCCGAGCGCCTCGGTCAGGCAGTTCATCGAGTTGGCGGTGAACATGCCCGAACACGAGCCGCAGGTCGGACAGGCGGCCTTCTCGATCGCTGAGACCTCTTCGTCGGAATAGCTGTCGTCGGCGGCCACGACCATGGCGTCCACCAGGTCCAGGGCGCGGATCTTGCCCTTCACCGTCACCTTGCCGGCCTCCATCGGCCCGCCCGAGACGAAGACCACGGGGATATTCAGGCGCATGGCGGCCATCAGCATGCCGGGCGTGATCTTGTCGCAGTTGGAGATGCAGACGATCGCGTCGGCGCAGTGGGCGTTGACCATGTACTCGACGCTGTCGGCGATCAGGTCGCGGCTGGGCAGCGAGTACAGCATCCCGCCGTGGCCCATGGCGATGCCGTCGTCGACGGCGATGGTGTTGAACTCCTTGGCGACGCCGCCGGCCTTCTCGATCTCGCGCGCGACCAGCTGGCCGAGATCCTTGAGGTGGACATGGCCGGGCACGAACTGGGTGAAGGAGTTGACGACCGCGATGATCGGCTTGCCGAAATCCTCGTTGGTCATGCCGGTGGCGCGCCACAGGCCGCGGGCGCCGGCCATGTTGCGGCCATGGGTGGAGGTGCGGGAGCGATAGGCGGGCATGACGGTTTCCTCAGGCGTTCCTCGGAGAAGGCAATGTTGGCCCGGCGGCCGGGAGCCGGCGGACGGACGGCGATGATGTCGCGAGGCATACAGCGAAGTCCTTGACGATTCGACCCTAAATTTCGCCGCACCGGGGATGCGGGGCGGGCAGGGCAGAGGAGCAGGGACCCGCGTCAGCCGCGCCGCAGCCTGGGTGTGGCCGGTGGCCTTCGTGCTGGTCGGCCTGATCCTGCGGGACTATCGCGAGGCGTGAGGCGCGCTCACGTCACGCAGTTCACCCAGAGCACGACGGCCTTGGTATCGTCGGCCGGATTGGAGAAGCGGTGCGGCCGCCGGCTGGCGAAGCGAAAGCTGTCGCCTTCCCTGAGCGACCAGGTCTCGGCATCGACCGTCAGTATCATCTCGCCTTCGAGCACGAGACCGGCTTCCTCGCCGTCATGGGTGTAGAGCTCGTCGCCGGTCGAGCCGCCGGGCTCCAGATGCACCAGGAACAGATTGAGCTTGTTGTCGCCGCCGGCAGCGCTGAGCAGCTGTTTTGAAACGCCCGTACGCCACAGTTTCAGTTCCGGGCGCTGCTGGCCTCGCGTGACCACCGCGTCCAAGGCGGCATCGCCGCCGGGGCTTGCGCCGAATAGCGCCGCGATGCTGACGCCGAGCACGTCGGCGAGCGCGATCAGCACGCGCAGCGACGGTGACGACAGGCCGCGCTCGATCTGGCTGAGGAAGCCGATCGAGAG
>CAKZJK010000110.1 GCA_936942565.1 uncultured Caulobacter sp.
CCCCCCGCCGCGGCCGCCATGCGGTAGTTCCAGGCATAGGCGGCCTTCAGCGTGTCGGCGATCAGGGGAAGATCGAGGTCCTCGCGCACCTCGCCCCTGCCCACCCCGTCGCGCAGCACGTCCAGCAGCATCTGCGTCAGGCGCGGATTGCGCCCGAACGGCGCGACTTCAAGATCGTTGCTGGGATTGTACGAGGCGGCGATGTGCGCCAGGAACAACTTCACCCGCCGGGTCTCGAACTCGTAGTGAATCGCGAAGATCGAGCATAGCCGATCGACCGTGCTGCCCCGCAGGAACGGCACCACGCGGTCGAACTCGGCGTAGAGCTCGCCCAGGCGATGGTTCATCACATGGCTCAGCACCTCCGCCTTGGAGGCGAAGGTGGTGAACACGCTGCCGACCGAGACCCCCGCCCGCTCCGCGATGGCGCGGATGGTGGTCTCGTCGTATCCAATCTCGTTGAACAGGTCGCGCGCCGCCTCGAGAACCTTCTCGCGCGTCGCGGCCTTTTGTTCTTCCCTTACGCCCACGCACGTCCCCCTCGAACACGCCAGCGCCATCAATGACTTCAACGACGGGCCCGTCCCCCCCGGAACGGGATCCGTCACATGTTAGGCGCGAACACTCGCAAGAATGATCTTCAGTTGATTCGAGAGACGCTCCAGCAGAGCATCAACCGACCAACCGTCGTAAACCGCGCGACGATAGTTGGCGAGATACACGTCCCAGATAATCTCCGCCAACAGCTTGGCGTCGACATCGGCCTTCAGCTGCTTTTGCTCGACGCCGCGGCGCAGGGCCTCGTCGATCAACTGAAAGAGCGGCTTGATATCCGCGCGAGCGCGACGCTCGGCGGCTTCCGAACGGGTCCAGGACACCGCGATGCTGGCGCGCATCAGCGGCAGTTGCTCGACGTGGAAGGTGTAGGCGACGCCGAACAGGCCCAGCAGCGCCTCGTCCGCCGTCTTGGCGGCGCGGGCGGCCTGCATCATCTGGGCATGGACGACTTCGTAGTCGGCGGTCAGGATTTCCTCGAACAGCTCCGACTTGTCGGCGAAGCTGGCGAAGACCGCGCCGGTCGACATGCCGGCGGCCTGGGCGATGTCACGGATCGTCGCGCCCTCGTAGCCGCGCTCGCTGAACAGGCGTCGGGCGGCGGCCAGGACGCGTTCGCGGGTGCGCTGCTTGGCCAGCGCCCGGCGGGTCAGCTTCACCGGGGTTTCGGAGCCCTGGTCGATATTGACGGATACGAAGCTCATGCGGCGGCCTCCAGGCGAGCGAGAGCGGCTTCCGCCCGCTTCTCGAACTCGGTGCAATATTCATCGACGACATTCTGAAGAACGTCGGCGTAGCGGCGAGCCAGCTGGCGGCCGTCCTGCGCGGCGTCGCGCAGATCGGTGATCAGCTGGCGAACTTCGGCCATGGCCTCTTCGCGCTCGGACGCGGAAGAGGCGGCCATGTCCACAGAGCGGGCGCTCTGAGCCATGCGGCTGTCTCCTACCCCCGCTGGGGTGAGTGAAAAACGTTGCACGATCCGCGGTGGGGGAGGTTGATCGTGTTCAACGAACGCAGACTACTAAAATAGGACGCGCGGGCCTTAACGCCAGGGAAGCCCGTTTGCAACCGCGAAAACCTAGCCGAAATGCTAAGTGATCGCGTTCAACCTAGATATGTGGACGCCACTTTAGCGTCACTGCGACAAATCAACGCCGAACGAGTTCGACGAACGCACTCAACGGACAGTGCTCGAACGAACCGGCGACGCTATGGCGCGCCGCCCCGCGAGCCCTTATCCTAGGGCGATGTCCCATCTGTTCGACTTCCTCGTCCCGGCCGCCCTTCTGGCGGTTCTGATCGCCCTCGGCGCGGGCCTGTACGCCCTGTTCCGCGGCGGCGACTTCGGGCGTTCGTACTCCAACAAGCTGATGCGGCTGCGGGTGCTCCTGCAATTCATCGCCATCATCGTCCTGGTCGCCGCCGCGTTCTGGTGGCGGAAAGGCGCCTGAGACTTTCGCCCACTAGATAACGTCACTCAGGGAACGAGAGTCCGCGACGCATGGTCACGCTGAACCGCATCTACACCCGCACGGGCGACGCCGGCTCGACGCGCCTGGCCACCGGAGCGCCGGTAAGCAAGGCCTCGCAACGGGTAGAGGCTTATGGCGGGGTGGACGAGACCAACGCCGCGATCGGCCAGGCGCGACAGCATACCGCGGGCGATCCGACGCTCGACGCGATCCTGGAGCGCGTGCAGAATGACCTCTTCGATCTTGGCGCGGATCTGGCCACGCCCGAGCAGCACGGCAAGCCGGAATGGGAGCCGCTGCGCATCCTCGACAGCCAGGTCGAACGGCTAGAGCGCGAGATCGACCTGCTGAACGCCGAACTGGAGCCGCTGACCTCGTTCGTCCTGCCGGCGGGCTCGCCGGCGGCCGCCGCCCTGCATGTCGCCCGCACCGTCTGCCGGCGCGCCGAGCGCGGCTGCGTGGCGCTGATGACGGTGGAAGGCGAGATCGTCGGCGCGCCCGCGATCAAATATCTGAACCGCCTGTCGGACTTGCTGTTCGTCGCCGCCCGCTGGGCCAACGACAAGGGCAAGGCGGACGTGCTCTGGAAGCCCGGCGCGACGCGGTAGGGGCAACTCTCCCTTTTTAAATCACCAAACCCCGTCATCCCGCGCTTCATGCGCGGGAGCCATGGTTGAGCTTTCATGAGAGAGGTCAGGCCCGCGCTTCACTTGCGGCGGACAAATGGGTCCCGCGAACAAGTCGCGGGATGACGATGCTTGGGGGAAGCTTACTTCTTTTGTGCGGCAGCCGCCGCCGGAGCCGCCGGCGCCAGCCTCGGCTCGCCGTTGATCGGAGGCACGTTGGCCGGTCGACGGGTCAGGGTCTCGATCGGATAGACCGTGGCGCACTTCATCCATTTGCCGGCCCAGGCGCCGCCGCGATCCTCGCAACGCTGCTTCGGCCAGACCCACAGGCCGTGATAGGCCAGGACGCCGGCGCTGGAGAGCAGGAACAGGCCCAGGAAGATGTACTTCAGGCGCGTGAAGGTCTTGTTCATGGCCGGCCCCTTAGCGCCTTTCCGTCCTTAAGGGAATTGGGAGCGCGCTAGCGCCCGCGCGCGAGGCCCCACAATCCCTACGACCGTTTGAACCCGCGCGCGGATAACGCATTACGCTTACGCCAAGGGAAACTTGCATTGCGGCGCACAAGCGCTAAGTCGATTGGCAAGCAGGAGAAAACGCAAAACCTGGAGGCGGTGAAAACCGATGAAGGTCCTAGTCCCGGTCAAGCGGGTGATCGACTACAACGTGAAGGCCCGCGTTAAGGCGGATCAGACGGGTGTCGACCTCGCCAACGTCAAGATGTCGATGAACCCCTTCTGTGAGATCGCGGTCGAGGAAGCCGTGCGTCTCAAGGAAAAAGGCGTGGCGACGGAAGTCGTCATCGTCAGCATCGGCCCCGCCCAAGCTCAGGAAACGATCCGCACGGCGCTCGCCATGGGCGGCGACCGCGGCATCCTGATCACCTCGGACGCCGACCTCGAGCCGCTGGCCGTGGCCAAGCTGCTGGCCGCCGTGGTGGCCGAGGAGAACCCGAACCTGGTCGTGATGGGCAAGCAGGCGATCGACGGCGACAACAACGCCGTTGGCCAAATGCTGTCAGCCCTGCTGGGCTGGCCGCAAGCCACCTACGCCTCGGCGCTGGAAGTCTCGGGCTCGACCGCCAAGGTCACCCGTGAAGTCGACGGCGGCCTGCAGACGCTGGACGTTGATTTGCCGGCCGTGGTCACCGCCGACCTGCGCCTGAACGAGCCGCGCTATGCGTCTCTGCCCAACATCATGAAGGCCAAGAAGAAGGAGATCGCCACCAAGGCGGTCGCCGACTACGGCGTCGATGTCGCGCCGCGCCTGAAGGTCCTGAAGGTCACCGAGCCGGCCAAGCGCTCGGCCGGTATCAAGGTCGAAACGGCCGCTGACCTCGTGTCCAAGCTGAACACCGCGGGGGTGCTGTAATGGCTGTTCTCGTCATCGCCGACAACGACAACGCGCACCTGCGCGACGCGACCCACAAGACCGTCACCGCCGCTCTGAAGATCTCGGGCGATGTGGACGTCCTGGTGCTGGGCAAGGGCGCCAAGGCCGTGGCCGACGCGGCCGCCAAGATCGCCGGCGTCCGCAAGGTCCTGCTGGCCGAGTCCGACGCCCTGGGTCACGGGATCGCCGAAGCCCAGGCCGACGCCGTCCTGGCGCTGGCCGGCAATTACGACGCGATCCTGGTTCCGGCCACCTCGGGCGGCAAGAACTTCGCGCCGCGCGTCGCGGCCAAGCTGGACGTCGCCCCGATCTCGGACATCGTCGAGGTCGTCAGCGCCGACACCTTCACGCGCCCGATCTACGCCGGCAACGCCCTGGAGACGATCCAGTCTGGCGACGCCAAGAAGGTGATCACCGTGCGTCCGACCGCCTTCCCGGCGGCGGCGGAAGGCGGCTCGGCCTCGGTGGAAAGCGTCGCTGGCGCTGAAGCCGGCAAGACCCGCTTCGTCAGCGAAGAGATGGTCAAGTCCGACCGTCCGGAACTGGCCGCGGCCAAGATCGTCGTCTCGGGCGGTCGCGCCATGGGCTCGGCCGAGGAGTTCCAGCGCGTGATCGAGCCCCTGGCCGACAAGCTGGGCGCCGCCGTCGGCGCCTCGCGCGCGGCCGTCGACGCCGGCTATGCCCCGAACGACTACCAGGTCGGTCAGACGGGCAAGGTCGTGGCCCCGCAGCTCTATGTCGCCATCGGCATCTCGGGCGCGATCCAGCACCTGGCCGGCATGAAGGACTCCAAGGTGATCGTCGCGATCAACAAGGACGCCGACGCGCCGATCTTCCAGGTGGCGGACTTCGGTCTGGTCGCCGACTACAAGACCGCCGTGCCGGAGCTGATGGACGCCCTGTCCGCCGCCGGCAAGTAAGCCGCCGCGCGAACAAATAGAACGAAGGCCCGGAGGCGACTCCGGGCCTTTTTTCTTGCGCGGACATTGTTTGGCGAACGGGGCTAGCGGACGGCGACGATCGGCTTGGCCCAGGCGGCGTCGGGGTCGGACAGGCTGGACGAATGGCTCGTGGCGCCGGTGGCGACGGCGAGCAGCAGCGCGCCCGCGATCAGCAGAGTCTTCATGGCGTGATCCTCTAGGTCTGGAGCGGTGGGGGCGACGTCGCGAGACTGAACATGCCGCTTCGGAGCTGGCTTTGCGAACGATGCTATTTGTGAGACCTTGTGAGCCTGACTAACAACCTGGCTCCTCGCCGTGCGCCTTCCACCCTTCTCGTCCCTGGTCGCTCTGGAGGCCGCCGCCCGCCACAGGAGCTATAGCCGGGCGGCCGACGAGCTGTTCGTGACCCACGGCGCGGTCAGCCAGCAGGTTCGAAAGCTGGAGGACGAGTTGGGAGTCCAGCTATTCGCCCGGCGCGGCAATCAGATGGACCCGACGCCCACCGGCGCGGCCCTGGCCGAGCAGGTCCGCCAAGCGATCGACACCCTACGGCGGGGCGTCGAGATCGCCCGCCGGGCGGCCAGCGGGCCGATCGTGATCTCGGCGGGCCCCGCCTTCGCCACCAGCTGGCTGTCGCCACGCCTGGCGCGGCTGGCGGCCGAGACGGGCGAGCTGGACCTGACCATCCGGGTCGAGGACCGCGTCTCCGACCTGGCGACCGACGGCGTCGACGTGGCCTTGCGCTATGGCGTTGGCCCGTGGGCGGGCATGGAGTCGGTGCGGCTGATGGACGAGCGCATCTTTCCGGTCTGCAGCCCGGCGCTGCTGGCCAGCCATCCGGTCGAACGCCCCGAGGACCTGCTTGACGCGCCGCTGCTGCGCCATACCGACTTGCCGTGGGCGGTGTGGTTTCGGGCCATGGGCATCGAGCCGCCCGAACCGCGGCCGGCCCTTGGGTTCGACGGCTCGTCGATGATGCTGGACGCCGCGGCCCAGGGCCTGGGCTTCGCCCTGGCGCGGGGCGGCTACGCCCAGCGCGACCTGGACGAGGGCCGGCTGGTTCGCCCGCTGCCGGGATCGATCGACGTCGAAACCGGTCACAACTTCGTCTGGCGCGCCGAGAACCCCAAGCTGCCGCGCCTCTTGAAGCTTCGGGACTGGTTCCTGGAGCAGACCAAGGACGACCGGAAGGCATAGGGTCGGTCCGCCGCATTTGCTCCGGCGGCGAAAATCCCGCATATCCCCGCGCCTCATGTCCCCCGCCAAGACCCTCCGCGACGCCCGGTCCTTGACCGAGGCCGGCCTGGTCCCGTCCGAGCGCCTACCGGCGCTGGAGGCGGTGGCGGCGCGCTACGCGGTGGCGATCACCCCGGCCATGACCGAGCTGATCGACACGGCCGATCCCCACGACCCGATCGCCCGCCAGTTCGTCCCCGCGCCCGAGGAGCTGGTCGCCAGCCCCGGCGAGGATGGCGATCCGATCGGCGACGTTATCCACAGCCCTGTGGATGGAATCGTGCATCGCTATCCCGACCGCGTGCTGCTGAAGCCGACCCACACTTGCGCGGTCTATTGCCGGTTCTGCTTCCGGCGCGAGATGGTCGGGCCCGAGGGCCTGTCGAACCTGACGCCCGCCCAGCTGGACGCGGCCTTCGCCTATATCGCGGGCCGGCCCGAGATCTGGGAGGTGATCGTCACCGGCGGCGACCCGTTCGTGCTGTCGCCCCGGCGCCTGGCCGCGCTGATCGACCGGCTGGAGGCGATCGACCACGTCAAGGTCGTGCGCTTCCACACCCGCGTCCCGGTCGTCGACCCCGGCGCCGTGACGGACGAGTTGGTGGCGACCCTGAAGCGCTCGACCAAGGCCGTCTATGTCGCCCTGCACGCCAACCACGCGCGGGAGCTGACCCCGGCGGCGCGCGCGGCGTGCGCGCGGCTGGTCGACGCCGGGATCGCCATGGTCAGCCAGACCGTGCTGCTGAAGGGCGTCAATGACGATCCAGAGACGCTGGCGGCGCTGATGCGCGCCTTCGTCGAGACGCGGATCAAGCCCTACTACCTGCATCACGGGGATCTCGCCCCCGGCACCGCCCACCTGCGCACGACGATCGAGGAAGGCCAGGCGATCATGCGGGCCTTGCGCGGGACGCTGTCGGGCCTGGCCCAGCCGACCTATGTGCTCGACATCCCCGGCGGTCATGGCAAGGCGCCGGTCGGCCCCAGCTATCTCGCGGCGGGCGCCGTCGAGGATCCGAATGGCCGCCGCCACGCCTATCCGCCCACGGGCGAGCAAGGCGAATAGCCGCGCCTCGGTTGCGACGCAGCAAAGCCTTGGCGACGTCGTGGTTTCTCGTGTTAGAAAAGCCGGCATAGTCGAAGGCGTGGGCGCGAGAGCCCGGCGCGATATCGAGCGAAGGCTTGGCGTTCATGAGTGAGATCAAGACGGTCGGCGTGATCGGCGCCGGCCAGATGGGGGCGGGCATCGCGCATGTCGTGGCCCTGGCCGGTTATGGCGTGCAACTGCACGACATCTCGCGTGAGCGGATCGACGCGGGCCTGGCCATCATCGAGAAGAACATGGCCCGCCAGGTTGGCCGGGGCATCATCGACGACGCCGCGATGAAGGCGGCCCTGGCGCGCATCTCGCCCGCCGAAGGGCTGGAGGCCGTGGGCGCCACGGACCTGGCCATCGAGGCCGCGACCGAGAACGAAGAGGTCAAGAAGTCGATCTTCCGCGGCCTGCAGCCGCACCTCGGCCCCAACACGCTGCTGGCCTCGAACACCTCGTCGATCTCGATCACCCGCCTGGCCTCGGCGACCGACCGTCCCGAGCGCTTCATCGGCCTGCACTTCATGAACCCGGTGCCGTTGATGAAGCTGGTGGAGATCATCCGCGGCATCGCCACCGACGTGCCGACCTACGAGACCGCCGTCTCCTTCGCCAAGTCGCTGGGCAAGATCACCAGCAACGCCGAGGACTTCCCCGCCTTCATCGTCAACCGCGTGCTGGTGCCGATGATCAACGAGGCGATCTACACCCTGTACGAAGGGGTCGGCACGGTCGACGCCATCGACACGGCGATGAAGCTGGGCGCGAACCATCCGATGGGTCCGCTGGAGCTGGGCGACTTCATCGGCCTGGACACCGTGCTGAGCATCATGAACGTGCTGCACGAAGGCTTGGCGGACAGCAAGTACCGCCCCTGCCCGCTGCTGGTGAAGTATGTCGAGGCCGGGTGGCTGGGCAAGAAGACCGGTCGCGGCTTCTACGACTATCGCGGCGAGGTTCCGGTCCCGACGCGCTAACCGGTTCGGGGCGCTTCAAAGAAGAGCGGAACCGTCGCGAATTCATCGATTCAAGACCGTTCCGCTCCCCCGAAGCCGGCGAGATGGGGCCCGCCAGCCGATCGCCCGGGCCCTGGCGGGAGGACTGGCGACCAAACTCCGCGGCTCGCCAATTTCCCCCACCGGCGCGCCCCGAAAGCGCGCCTCTTCTCGCCCGCCAAGGCCAAGTTGTCATTGACCCGATATCCACGTTCTCTTGCCCCGGCGTCCCCATTCGGGTCGGCATGCAAACGATTCCCGCGTAACGCGAAATGAGCGGCTCGACGCGGCGCGATCTCTGGATTCTGGACGCCCGCGAGCGCGCGGACGCGGCCCAGCAGTATCGCCAAGCCTGCGCGCACCTGTTCGACATCACCCTGCTGACGCCGGACGAGGCCTTCTACAACCACATGGAGGGCTACAACCTCGCGGGCGTCGTGCTGGCCCATTGCACCGGGGTCCCGCAGCGTTTCACGCGCAAGCTGTCGCACATCGCCGCCGACGCCTCGGACTCGGTGATGGCCGTGCTGGAGCTGAAGTCGGAGGGCTGGCGGGGCGACTATGACGGACGCGCCGCTTCCAGCGCG
>CAKZJK010000111.1 GCA_936942565.1 uncultured Caulobacter sp.
TCGGAAGACGTGTCGGCCGGCACCTTCAGATAACCGCCCAGGCGATGAATGCCGCCGTTGACGAAGCCGCCGCCATAGATCCAGACCATGACCGGCCGCTTGACCTTGTCCTTCAGGGCCGTCTCGGGCGTCCAGACGTTCGCGTAGAGGCAATCCTCGGCCGGCGTCACGCCCAGCGGCGCGGCGTCGCCGGGGAAAGGATTCTGCATGCAGTCGGGGCCGTAGGCCTTGGCGTCTCGGGGCGCGGTCCAGGCCTTGGGCGGCTGGGGCGCGCGCCAGCGCAGGGGGCCGACCGGCGGCGCCGCGAACGGTACGCCCTTGAAAGCGGCGACGCCCGAGGCGGCCTCCCCGACGACGGGTCCGAAGGTGGTGGTCGCGACGGGATCGGCCGCCTGGGCCTGCCCCGCACAGAGCGCCGCGAAGGCCGTCACGACGGCGATGGTGCGGATGGTCATCGTATCCTCCCTTACGGCTTCAGAGTCCGCGCCTTGACCTTCGCCGCGCCCTTTAGGGCGAGCTCGGCCGAGGAGGCGCCCACGGCGACCTGATAGTCGCCGCCCGTCAAGCTCCAGCGATTGGCCTTGGCGTCGAAGCTGGCCAGCACGCGCGGATCGGCGGTCAGTGTGATGCGGCGGGTCTCGCCGGGCGCCAGGGCGACCTTGTCGAAGCCGATCAGCCGCTGGAGCGTCTTGCCCGAGGCGCCGGTCAGATAGACCTGGGGCGCGTCATCGCCTGGCCGCTGGCCGACATTGGCCACGTCGAAGCTGACCGTCAGGGTCTCGCCGCCCGTCACCTTCAGGTTCGAATAGGCGAACTTCGTGTAGGACAGACCATAGCCGAACGGGAACAGAGGCTTCTGGCCGGTGGCGGCGAAGCGGCGGTAGCCGACGTCCGCGCCCTCCGAATAGACCACGTCGAACCGGGTCTTGTCCGGAACGGTCAGGCCCGGCGTTTCAGCGCGCGGATACTGATCGATCGAAGCGGGGAAGGTCACCGGCAAGCGGCCGGACGGATTGACCGCCCCCAGCAGCACGTCGGTGATCGCCTCGCCGCCCTTGGCGCCCGAGTACCAGGCCTCGACCACCGCGCCCGCCTGCTCAAGCCAGGGCATCGACACCGGACCGCCAGTCTGCAGCACGACGATGGCGTTCGGGTTGGCGGCGGTGACGGCGGCGATCATGGCGTCCTGGCCGTCGGGCAGCGACAGGTCGGCGGCGTCCTCGCCCTCGCCCATCCATTGGTTACCGAAGACCACGACCACGTCGGCGGCCTTGGCGGCGGCGACCGCCGAGGCGACATAGCGGCCGTCATCGAAGGTCACCTTGGCCTCGGGCAGCGCCTTGCGCAGCGCCGCCAGCGGCGAAGAGCCGTTGAAGACCTGGCTGCGGAACGGACCCATCATGCCTTCACCGCCCAACGGGACAGACCGCTTGGCTCCGCCCGGAGGAACCACTTGCGACGAGCCGCCGCCCGAGAGCACCCCGGCGTCGGCGTGTCCGCCGATCACGGCGATGGTCTTGGCCGTCTTGGCCAGCGGCAGGAGGCCGTCGCGGTTCTTCAGCAGCACGATCCCCTCGGCGGCCGCGGCCCGTGCGACGGCGGCGCCCGCCTCGTAGTCCACCGCGCCGCCTGGCTCGACCGGTTTGTCGAACAGGCCGGCGGCGAACATCGAGCGCAGGATGCGGCGGGCCGCGTCGGAGACACGCGCGGCGGGGACCTCGCCCTTCTGGACGGCCGCCTTCAGCGGCTCGCCGAACCAGGTGGTCCCGTCCAGCTGTTCGCCCGACTGCTGATCCAGGCCCTTGAGGATGTAGTCGGTGGCGTGGACCGCGCCCCAGTCCGACATCACCCAGCCCTTGTAGCCCCAGTCGCGCTTGAGCACGTCGTTCAGCAGATGCGGGTTACCGCAGCTGTAGTCACCGTTGACCAGGTTGTAGGCGCACATCACCGAGCCGGGCTGGCCCTTCTCGATGGCGATCTGGAACGCCAGCAGGTCGCTCTCGCGATGGGCGGCCTCGTCGATGACCGAGTTGGCGAAGTGGCGCTTGGTCTCCTGGCCGTTCAGCGAGAAGTGCTTGACCGTCGAGACGACGCCCTGGTCCTGGATGCCCTTGATCGCCGCGCCGGCCAGATTGCCGGCCAGCCAGGGGTCCTCGCCGAGATACTCGAAATTGCGGCCGTTGCGCGGATCGCGGGCCAGGTTCACGCCACCGGCCAGCTGGACGTTGAAGCCCTTGGCCCGCGCCTCCCGGCCAACCACCGCCCCGCCGTCGTAGGCCAGCTTGGTGTTGAATGTCGCCGCCAGAGACAGGCCCGACGGCAGCGCCGTGGCCCCATCGCCCGGGCGCACTCCGAGGGGATTGGTCACGCCCAGACTGGCGTCGCTTTCGTTGACCGCCGGCACGCCCAGACGCGGGATCCCGGGGATGTAGCCGGCCGAGCCGATCGCGCCCTCGGGCTTCTTGATGCCGAAGATCGGCATCGACATCGGCCCGTGCAGCAGGCCGATGCGCTCGTCGAGGGTCATCTCCTTTTCCAGCAGCGCCGCGCGCTCGTCCGGCGAGAGCTTGGCGTTCATCCAGGGCCGCGCGGGGGCCTGGGCCTGGGCGGCGGAGGCGACGGCGAGCACCGCGAGGCTGGCGGCGGCGATCAGGGAGCGGTTCATGGCGATCGTCCTCAGTAGGTCAGGCCGAAATGGATCGGATACAGGGGAGCCTTGGAGTCGTGCGGCGCGTCCTCGGCCTGGGCCTCGACGGCGGCCATCGACGAGGGCAGTTCGAACGGCAGCTTGCCGCGTGGCGGCGCCGCGCCGGTCAGCGCGTCGAGGAACGCTTCATCGCTGGATCCGAAATCGCCGATCAGCGCCGCTGCCTTGTCGCGCAGGTTGGTCAAGACCGCTGGTCGGTCGAGGTAGACGGCGACGATGGTCGGGACCTTGGCCGAGGCGGCCTTGATCGCCTCGTAGTCGGCCGCGCCATCCTTGAATGAGAGGTCGCCCTCGTGCTGCATGGCGCCGAACACGAAATTCGGATGCAGGGTCTCGAAGGGGGTCGACGCGCGGATGATGGCCAGGTCGGCCTGGGCCAGATCCTCGACCGGAACGAGGCCTTGCGCGCGGGCCGCATCGGCGGACACGCCCTTGAGCCAGACCTTCTTGCCGCCAGCCTTCAGTGGCAGCAGGCCGTTCTTGTTTTCCAGCAGCGTCAGCGCCGCGCTCTGCGCCGCGCGCCCCTCGGCGACGAAGGCCTTCGAGCCGACGACGGCCGTGGCGACCTTTGGGTCGACATAGGGGTTCTCGAATAGGCCCTGCTCGAACTTGATCGCCAGGATGCGCCGCGCGGCGTCATCGATGCGCGCCTGGGGAATCTTGCCGGCCTTGACCGCGGCGACCAACTCGGCCGTGTCCTCGACGCCGCCAAACTGGTCGAGGCCCGCGTTCACGCCCTTGGCGTAGCGGTCGACCTTGGAAAGGTCCTCGACGCCCCAGGCTGTCGAGAAGCCCGCGAAGCTCGGCTTCTGGCCGGCCGGGAAGCCGTTGCGGCAGGTCTCCCCGCAATCGTTGGTGATCGCCCAGTCGGAGACGACGATCCCCTTGAAGCCATGCTTGCCGCGCAATTGCTCGGTCAGCAGCTGCCTGGAGAAGCCGGCTCCGACCTGTTCGAGCGGTTGGCCGTCGACAGAGAGGTCCTTGAGGATCGCATAGGTCGGCATCACGCCGACGACACCCGCCGCGAAGGCCTGGTCGAACGGCTTGACGTGCAGGTCGAACCGGCCAGCCGGGAAGACGGCATGGCGGCCGTAGCTGTTGTGACCGTCGAAGCCCTTGGCCGAGGCGCCGTAGCCGACCCAGTGCTTGACCACCGCCGATACGCCCTTGGGCGCGAGGTTCGTCTCGCCGCCCTGGAAGCCCTGGATGTAGGCCTTGACCATCCGGCCCACGAGGTCGGGGTCCTCGCCGAACGTGCCGCTGATCCGAGACCAGCGCGGCTCTGTAGCCAGATCCGCCATCGGCGACAGCGCCTGATGGATGCCGACGGCGCGATACTCCTGCCGGGCGATGTCGCCAAAGCGGCGGACGAGCTTCTCGTCGCCGATCGCCGCGAGGCCCGTGGCCTCCGGCCATTGCGAGAAGCCGCCGGCCGCGACGCTGGCGCCGTCCACGAACTGGAAGTGATGGCGGGGATCGGTGCTGATCGTGACCGGGACGCCTAGCCGCCCCTGCTCGGCGATGGCCTGGACGGCGTTGTTCTGCTCGGCCAGCCAAGCCGGATCGCCGGAAAGGCGCGTGATGAAGGTGGTGACGTGGCGATCAAGGACCAGCGGCTTCAGCTTGTCGAGGTCGTAGCCCTTGCCGCGCCCCGGGACCATGCCGCCCAAGGCCGGCAAGGTGCCGTGCATCATTTCGCCGGCCTTCTCCTCCAGCGTCATTCGGGTAACGAGGTCGGCCGCGCGCTGGTCGGCCGCGAGCCGCCAATCCTCGAACGGCGAAAGCTTGCCGTCGCGATCGAGATCCCGAAAGCGCAGGCCCTCGACGGTGATGATCTTGCCGTCGCGAACGCCGAGGTCGGGTTGGGTCGCGGCCAGGGCGGTCGAACCGAGAGCGGCCGCGATGGCCGTCGAGATCAGGAGGCGTCGGAGGGCGAACACGTTGAACTCCAGAACAAAGAAGCGCCCCCGGCGCGCAGGAGACGCCGGGGGCTCAAGGTCATTGGGAAGTTAGAAATTGACCCCCAGGCGCAGGCCGTAGGTGCGCGGCGGGGCGTAGAACTCACCGTTGCCGTTGGTCGCCAGGCCCGTCGTCGAGTTCGGCGACGAGGCGGTGCGCACGTCGTCGTCCTCGAGGTTGCGGACATAGCCCTGCAGGTTCCAGCGATCGTCGGCGCTGGTGTAGGTCAGGCTCAGATCGGTCTTGGTGAAGCTGCCCTGCTTGTTCTGGGCGAAGCCGTGGTACTCGAGGTTCTTGCCGCTCTCGTAGTGCGTCTGGACGCGCCCAACGACCTTGGCGCCCGAGGCGATCTCCCAGGTATGCTGGTAGCCGACGTTGACGCTCCAGGTCGGCGTGCGGGCCATGCGGCAGCCCGAGAAGTCCGTCGAGCGCGGCGCGGCGGCGGAGAAGTTGGCCGTGTAGCAGCCAGCCACGCTGGCGTTCGCCGCGTTGTTGGAGAACGAGTCGCCCAGCGGCAGCACGAAGTCGGTGTAGCGGGCGTGCAGCCAACCCAGCGTGGCGTCGATCCGGTCGTTCTCGGTGACGACGAGGTTGCTTTCGAACTCGACGCCATAGACGCGCGCCTTGTCGGCGTTCAGCGTCACCGTCGCCTGCTGGCCCGCGATGATCCCCACGGCCGAGACCTGGAAGTCGCGGTAGTCATAGAGGAAGCCCGTGGCGTTGAACTGCAGGCGGTTGTCGAAGAAGCGGTTCTTCACGCCCGCCTCGTACGAGGTGATCTTCTCGGGCGCGTAGACGTTGTTGTCGACGCCGTCATAGTAGCCGCCGGCCTTATAGCCCGTGGCCACGTTGGCGTAGAGCATCGAGGTGCTGGTCAGGTCGAAGTCGGCGCCCAGCTTCCAGTTGGTGGCGTTCCACTTGGCGTCGGCGAGGTTCTTGATGACCGTACCGGTGATCTGGCCGGCCGAATTGGTCAGGAAGGTGCCGCCGTCTCGGGCCTTGCGGTCCTCGGTGTAGCGCAGGCCGCCCGTGACCCGGAACCGGTCGGTCACCTCGTAGGTGCCCTGGCCGAACGCGGCTATCGACTTGGCGGTGACTTCGGGCTGGATGAACGACAGATACGAGTTCGTCGCCAGGAAGACGCGGAAGTCGACGTTGTTGTCCTCGGTGAAGCGGTAGAGGCCGACCACCCACTTCAGATTGCCGGTGTCGCCGCCCAGGCGCAGTTCGTGCGACCAGGTGTGATCCTTGCCCTTGAAGTAGTTGGGCGCGCCGGTGCTGGCGTTTTCCCCGTTCCGGTCCAGGCGCGAGAAGTTGTAGCCGGTCAGATAGGTCAGGGTGGCGAAGCTCAGGTCCAGGTCGGCCTGGGCGTGGGCGCCGAAGAACTTGTTGTTGCGATAGAGGTTGGTGGCGCAGTTGCAGGTCCAGGGATCGCTGGTCGCGGCGGCCGTGCCATAGGTCTTGTCGCCGCCGCCGGCGCCGCCCTGATGCAGATAGTCGGCGCCCGCGCGGAGCGAGAAGGTGTCGCTGGGCTTCCAAAGCACCTGGACCCGCGCGGACTTGTCGTCCTGGTCATAGCGGTCGTTGCCGCCCGTGCCCGGCCCCTTGTTCAACGCCTTCACATAGCCGTCGTGGCGCGAGGTCTGGAAGGCCGCGCGCACGGCGACGGTGTCGCTGACGGGCACGTTGACCATGCCGGAGGTCGTGATGGCGCCGTAGTTGCCCAGCTCGACCGAGCCATTGCCCTCGTAGTCGAACTTCGGCTGCTTGGTGATGACGTTGATCGCGCCCGCCGTGGCGTTGCGGCCATAGAGCGTGCCCTGCGGACCCCGCAGCACCTCGACCCGATCGACGTCGTAGAACAGCGCGCCGACCGAGGTGGAGCGGGCGATATAGATGCCGTCCATGTGATAGGCCACCGCGGGGTCGCCGACCTCGGTGGTGTTGGTGCTGCCGATGCCGCGCAGGAAGACCACCGCCGCGCCCGAACCGCTGGAGCTGATCTGCAACGCCGGCACCTGGGCCGACAGGTCGACCACGGTCTTGATGCCTTGCGACTCGAGCTTGTCGCCCGTCACCGCCGACACGGTGAGCGGAGTTTTCTGCAGGTTTTCACTGCGGCGCTGGGCGGTCACGACCACTTCGTCGAGCTTCACGGCGCCGGCGTCCTGAGCCGCCGCGCCAGGCGCGTGAAGGCTCACGGCCGCCATGGCGGCCGATGCGAATAGGAGACTACGCATCTCTTTCCCTTTGTCCTGCCTGGACTCGGGGCGCGCCGACGCGAACGCCGTGACGCCACGATCCCCAGCGGCGCGCGAGGCGCCTGTTTGCGTTTCCTTGGGCCCCTTGTTCCGAGGCCTTTTCCCGACGCGGTCGCCATCGCCAATAATGGTTACGACAACGTTGTCTTAGATCAGACAGCACAATTACGACAACGTTGTCTATGCTCGATCTTTTTGACACCGCTGTCGAGAATTGTCGGCCATGGAACGGAATTGGCGTCGCCAAGGCCGGCTGTGGCGAAGCTTTGACCGCCGCCCCGGCCTTGGCGTCAAAAACCGACCGCGCCGGGCGCTCTTCGGGAGCAAACCGTCCTTAAGCGGACGGAGGGGCGGCGGAGTCCCTCTGCACCAGACGATAGTCCAGCTGGCGCCTGGTGATCCCGCCGCGGAAACGCTCGTCGCCGAATCCGTCGATCAGCATTTCGACGGCGGCCTCGGCCATTTCGGCCGTCGGCTGGTGGATGGTGGTCAGGCGCGGCCAAGCCGCCTCGGCGGCCGGCGTGTCGTCGAAACCGACAACGGAAAGATCGCGAGGGACCGAAAGTCCGTTCTTGGCGGCCGCCGCCAGAGCGCCCACGGCCATCTCGTCGTTGGCCGCGAAGATCGCGGTCGGCCGCTCTTTCAGGCGCAGCAGGGCCTCGGTCGCGTTGAACCCGGACAGGCTGAGGAACTCGCCCTTGGCGATCCACTCGGGCCGAGGCTCGACGCCGCGATCGCGCATGGCCTCCAGATAGCCAAGGCGCCGGCGCGCCGCCGAGCCGTGATCGGCGGGACCGTCGATAAAGGCGATCCGACGGTGGCCCATGTTCCAGAGACGCAGGGTCTGCTCCCGCGCCGCTTTCTGGTCGTCCATGAAGACGTAGGGCGAGCGTTCGAACTCGCGGTGCGGCGCGATGCGAACATAGGGCAGGCCCGCGGCCTCGACCGCCGCCAGCACCTCGGGGTCGTCGCACGTCGGCGGCGTCAGCACCACGCCGTCGAACCGGGCGTCGCGCAGGCCCTCGGCGAAGCCCTGGACGCCGCCCACCGCCTCGGGCGGCCGCACCTGCTCGACAACCAGATGGTAGCCGGCGCGACGGCAAGCCCGCATCGCCCCCACCTGCACCTCGCCGACATAATGATAGGCGCCTACCCGCATGAAGATGGCGCCGATCAGGTAGGAGCGACGACTGGACAGCGAGCGGGCGGACACATTGGGCCGATACCCCAGCCGGTCCACCAGCGCCTGGACGCGCGCGCGCGTCTCCTCGCCAACGCCCTCCTCGCGATTGATGACGCGCGAAACCGTCTTGATCGACACGCCGGCCTCGCGGGCGATGTCGACGATGGTGACCTTACCGCCCCGCTCGTGCTGCTGCATGTTACGACACGTATCGAAAATCAGAGACCCGCGCGAGGCTTTGAAGCACGCGCGGCTAGTCACAGGTCGGTCACGACGCACGGTCGGGCGAAACGGACTTTCCCCGCGGCCACGCCGATGGCGGCTCGCGGGGAAAGGTTTGGCGGTCGTGACAGACGGTCGCTAGGCTAGGCGGCCTCTGAACGGCTCTGCGCCGCGTCCGTGGCGACTCTGAACACCGAAACCTTGGCCTTCAGCCGTTCCGTTTCGGCGCGGATGGCGTGGCTGGCCGCGGTGCTCTCTTCGACCATGGCGGCGTTCTGCTGGGTGAAGCGATCCATCTGATTGACCGCGACGTTCACCTCGTTCAGGCCGCTCGCCTGCTCGTTGGCGGAGCTGGCGATCTCGGTCACGAGGCGGGAGATCTCGCCAAACTGGCCCACGACCTTGCCCAGGGCTCCACCCGTCTGGTTGACGAGCTTGGCGCCCAGTTGAACCTGCTCGTTCGAGCTGGAGATGAGCGCCTTGATCTCCTTGGCGGCCTCGGCCGACCGCTGAGCCAGCGCCCGGACTTCCTGGGCCACCACGGCGAAGCCACGGCCGGACTCGCCGGCGCGCGCGGCCTCGACGCCCGCGTTCAGGGCCAGGAGATTGGTCTGGAAGGCGATCTCGTCGATCACA
>CAKZJK010000112.1 GCA_936942565.1 uncultured Caulobacter sp.
GCCATTTGACCTCGTTCACTCCCGGCGAGCCGAGCGAGGCGGTGCGTCCGAGGAAGCCGTCGAACATCATGCGCATCATCAGCGAGCAGAGATGCCAGCCCGAGCCCGAGAGGCCGTTGAGCATCGACTGCCGGGCAGCATGCTCGTCGAGGTGCATCGGCTGCGGATCAAACTCAGACGCGAAAGCAACGATCTCGTCGCGGGAGACATGTCGCGGACCGAAGCTGCCGAAAGGGCCTTGCGGAAAATCTTCGAAGGTGAGGGTCATGGGGTCGTGAATGGCTGAAAGAAGCCTGATTGTGGCCGCACTTTGCAGCAATCACAACCGGGCCGCTCGCATGGCTGAGGCCCGGTCCGGTCGCACAAGAGTGCCAGAAGGCTCCACATTTGAGAACGAAATCGGCCGCGCCTGATCGTCATCTGGCGGAAGAGGCGAGCACGACCTAAAGACGAACTTGCCTGCGATTCGGAATTTGCTGGGGGATCAGGATGTTGGAATTTCGTGATTTGTTCCAGTGGGACCGTTTCATCACGCCCACGATCATCAAGACGTTCTACTGGCTCGTCATCGCGCTGATCATCCTGTCGGGAATCCGCGGCATCTTCGCCGGCCTGAGTGAGATGGCGATCAGCCCGTTCGGCGGTTTCCTGATGCTGCTGTCGTCGCTCGCGGGCATCATCGTCGGGATGGTATTTTCCCGCATCATCGCCGAGTTCGTGCTGATCGTCTTCCGCATCAACGAGCACCTCGGCGCGATCCGCGAGCAGGGGCGGATGTAACCGCCCCGCACGGCCTTAGTTGTTGAACCGGAAGTGCATGACGTCGCCGTCGGCGACGACATATTCCTTGCCTTCGAGGCGCAGCTTGCCGCCCTCGCGCGCGCCGGCTTCGCCGCCGAGCGAGACATAATCGGCAAAAGCGATGGTCTCGGCGCGGATAAAACCCTTCTCGAAATCGGTGTGAATGACACCCGCCGCGGCCGGCGCCTTGGTGCCGCGGTGGATGGTCCAGGCGCGGGCTTCCTTGGGGCCGACCGTGAAATAGGTCTGCAGGTTCAGGAGCTTGTAGGCCTCGCGGATCAGGCGGTTCAGGCCCGGCTCTTCCAGGCCCAGGGTCTCGAGGAACTCGGTGCGTTCGGCCGCGTCCAGCATGGCGATCTCGCTCTCGATCTGGGCCGAGATGACGACGCTCTTGGCGTTGTCCTTGGCGGCGCGCTCGGCCACGAGGTCGCTGTACTTGTTGCCCTTGTCGGCGCTGCCTTCCTCGACGTTGCAGACATAGAGGGCCGGCAGCGACGTCAGCAGCTGCAGCATGTGCCAGGCCTTCTCGTCTTCCTTGTCGATGGTCGCGGCGCGGGCCGGGCGGCCTTCGCGCAGCTGGGCCAGGGCCAGGTTGACCAGACGCAGGGTGTTGGCCGCGTCCTTGTCGCCGCCCGACTTGGCCTTCTTCTCGATGGCCGGCAGGCGCTTTTCCAGGCTCTCCAGGTCGGCGAGCATCAGCTCCATCTCGATGATCTCGAGATCGCTGAGCGGGTCGATGCGGCCCTCGACGTGGGTGATGTCGTCGTCCTCGAAGCAGCGGGCCACGAAGGCCACGGCGTCGCAGTCGCGGATGTTGGCCAGGAACTGGTTGCCCAGGCCTTCGCCCTTGGACGCGCCGCGCACCAGGCCGGCGATGTCGACGAAGGTGATCCGGGCCGGGATGATCTCCTTGGAGCCGGCGATCTTGGCCAGGGCCTCCAGGCGCGGCTCGGGCACGGCGACGTCGCCGGTGTTGGGCTCGATCGTGCAGAACGGATAGTTGGCGGCCTGGGCCGACGCCGTCTGGGTCAGGGCGTTGAACAGGGTGGACTTGCCGACGTTGGGCAGGCCGACGATGGCGACTTTCAGGGCCATGGAACTCTCGTGAATTTCGTTGGCGCGCGCTTAGCACGTATGGCCGCGAAAGGCGAACCGACGCGGCCCTCTTGCGTGAACCGCAACAAGACCTGATATCAATCGCTAGAGCGCGTTAGGTTTAAGTGTGAGCGGTTAAACCGCTCGAACGCGCTCTAAGTATATGAATTAGAGCCCGTTTATCTGGTTTGGATGGTTCCATCTAAACCAGACAGGCTCTAAGCAAGGAGCCCGTCATGAGCGTTCGACCCGTCCTGAAGATCGTGAAAGGCATGCCCGCCTCGGACGGCGACGGCGTGCGCCTGACCCGCATGCTGGGCACGCCGGAAGCCCAGATGTTCGACCCGTTCCTGATGCTGGACTGCTTCGACAACGACCAGGCGTCCGACTACATGGGCGGCTTTCCCGACCACCCGCACCGCGGTTTCGAGACCGTGACCTACATGCTGGAAGGCCGGATGCGCCACAAGGACAACACCGGCCGCGAGGGCGTGATCGGGCCGGGCGGGATCCAGTGGATGCGGGCGGGCAAGGGTATCGTCCACTCCGAGATGCCCGAGCAGTCCGAGGGGCGGATGCGCGGCTTCCAGCTGTGGGTGAACCTGCCCGCCAAGCTGAAGATGAGCGCGCCTGGCTATCAAGAGTTCGAGGCCGACAGCATCCCGGTCGAGGCACGCGACGGCGGCGTCACCGTGAAGGTGATCTCGGGCGCCACCGAGGCCCAAACCGCTGGCCCGATCGGCGGCGGCGCGGTCGACGCCCTCTATTTCGACGTGGTGCTGCCGGCCGGGACCGTGTTCGAGGAGCCGGTCGGCGACGATCGGAACGCCATGCTGGCGGTCTATGAGGGCCAGGTCCGCGTCGCCCACGACACCGTCGACGCGCTGTCGGGCGTGTTCCTGGGGCGCGGCGACACCGTCCGCGTCGAGGCGGTCACCGACGCTCGTTTCCTGCTGCTGGCCGGGCGCCCGATCGGCGAGCCGGTGTTCTGGCACGGCCCCTTCGTGATGAACTCCCGCGAGGAGATCGTTCAGGCGTTCGACGACTTCCAGCGCGGTCGCTTCTAGGCCTGATACGGCGGCGCGGTCTTCAGCACCTTCTGGACCACCGAGCCGAGCTGGCCCTCCGAGACGGGCTTGAACAGCACCGCGGCGGGCTGGTGGCTCTCGATGCGCTCCAGGGTCGCGGGCTCGCGCGAGCCGGTGATGAAGATCACCTTGGAGCCCACCTGCTCGCAGATGTCCTCCGACGCCTGGATGCCGTCCCGCTCGCCCTGCAGGCGTACGTCCATCAGCACGATGTAGGGCTGATGCGCGTGGGCCATCTCCAGCGCGCTGTCGGCGGTGGCGGCCGTGCCGCACACTTCCAAGCCCATGTCCTCGACATAGATGCGCAGCGTCTCGGTGATGATGAACTCGTCGTCGACGATCAGGACACGATTGGGGTGCAGCATCATCCGGTCCTCGGCGTGGGGAGGTGGGCCTCCCAGCACACGCCCTTAGTCTGAATCGGCTCGATGCGTCCGCCCAGTTGTCGGACAAGACCGTCGACGACGGACAGTCCCGAGCGGCGCTGTTTCTGGAAATCGGGCGGTAGGCCGACGCCATTGTCGGCGACCCGGAGGACGACTTCCCCAGCCGCCGGGGCGGCGAGGGAGACCTTGATCTCGCCCGCTCCCGACGGAAAGGCGTGCCTCAAGGCGTTGGTCGCCAACTCCGTGATCAGCAGGCCCAGCGGGACGGCGAAGTCGAGATCCACGGCCAAGGGCGCGACCTCGAGCGCGAGCGTGACGGTCTCGGGCGCGTCGGCCCGCAGGTGGGCGAGGAGCTCCTTCAGGAAGGACGCGACGTCGAAGGTCTTGAGGTCCTTGGAGCCCATCAGCTGATGATGCACGAGGCCCAGCGCGAAGATCCGTTTGCGCAGCTCCTCCATCGCGGCTTTCGCGGCCGGGTCGTCCAGCTGTCTCGCGCGTATCAGCAGAAGCCCATCGACCACCTGAAGGTTGTTCTTCACCCGGTGATAGACCTCGCGCAGCAGCAGGTCCCGCTGCTCGAGCGCCGCGGTGCGATCGGCGACCAGTCGTTCGAGCGTTTCGTTGGCCTCGCTCAAGGCCTGTCGGGCGGCGTTCTCTTCCTTGATCTTTTCGCCCACCGCTTGGCGAGCGGCGATCAGCTCCAGCTCGTAGGCGCGGCGTTCCGGGGCCGAGAAGAGCGCGCCGTGACGTCGATCCGTATTCTCGTCGTCGGGGATCACGGTCAGCAGCACCGCGCGCGCCCTGCCGTCGGCATGATCGAGCTCGAGGAAGATTTCCTCGGCCGCGCCGTCCGTCAGCAGGGCGTGCTCGACCTTCAGCGCGTAGACGAATTGCGACGATCGGGTGAGTAGGGTTCGCAGGGGGCGGCCGACCAGATCCTCGCGAGACAGGCCGACCATGTTGGCCAGCCGAGTGTTCGCCGCCCGGATGATCATATCGCCGTCGGCTTCGAAAAGCCCCACGGGGGCGGTCTCGGCCAGCCCCCTCTCGTCGCCGGTGTTCAAGAGGGCGTCTCCGACAGGAAACGCTCTATCGCGTCGATCACGACATCCGGGGCGCTGAGTTGCGGGTAGTGCCCCCGCACGTTCATGATCTCGAGGCGGCCGCGAGGGATGTGATCGGCCAGGAAGCCCGCCGCGGCCAGCGGAACGACCACGTCGGCCTTGGCCTGCAGAATGGCTGTCGGAACCTTGCATTCGGACAGGCGGTCGCGATAGTCGGACATGAACGTCGCTTCGGCGAAACGGCGCGTCAGCTCGGCGTTCTCGCGGCTGAAGCTGAAGACCAGCTCCTGGGTCAGGGCTGGGTTGTCCGGCTGATCCATCACCCTGGGCGCCAGGGCCCGCGCCCAGCCCTGGAAATCCAGCTCCATGAGGCCCAGAAAGTCCTCCACGTCCTTGGGATCGAAGCCGCCCTCGTACGTCTCGTCGTTCAGATAGCGCGGCGAGGCGCCGATCATGACCAGCCGGCCAATCCGGTCGGTGCGCAGGCTGGCGAGCAGCGAGATCATGCCCGACACCGAATGGCCCACGATGCTGGCGTCCCGCAGGTCCAGAGCCTCGAGAATCTTCACCAGATCGTCGGCGTAGCCTTCCAGGCCGCGATAGCGGTCCGCATCGTAGCGCGCGAAGTCCGAGCCGCCGGATCCCATGTGATCGTAGAGGATCACGCGACGCTTCTCGGCGAGCCGCGGCGCCATGCGTCCCCAGATCGTCTGGTCGGTGCCAAAGCCGTGCAGAAGAACCAGCGGAGGCTCGCCGACGCCCACCTCGCTCGCGGCGTGCGCCCTGAGCATGGCCTCTTCGCGTTCGGACAAGGCGTGTGCCCGCCGGACGACCGGATGCGGCATAGCGGTCTATCTCCTCCCAGACGGGAAACGCCAGCTCATCCTACACTTTTTGGGCGAATGGCAAGGGAAGTCAATGTAGCCGCCGAGCCGGAACCCGCGCGATCCAGGCCGAGTGGAAATCCGTGGATTGATAGCACAAACAGAGGCTTGGCCTTTACTCGGAGTTGTTCCGCGGCGCCGAGCTTGTCCTTGTCAGCCGCCCACCGCCGCCGCCGCGAAATCCCGCCAGCGCTTGGCTTCCTTGCGGAAATGACTGTGAGTCTTCGAAAGACGCTTGTCGATCTCGGCCAGCTGCGCGCGGGCCTCGTCCTTTCGGCCCTGGCGCGCCAGGAACACCGTGTAGCGCGCGACGCCCTCGAAGCCTGGATAATGGTCGGCGGCCCAACGCAGAGCGGTCTCGGCCTGCTCGTCGCGGGCCAGCGCCTGGTAGACCCGGCCCAGGGCCAGCATGGTGTGGGGCGTGCGGCCGGCGTTGGGCGTCTCGCCCAGCTTCTCCAGCAGCGGCAGGGCCTCGCCAGGCCGGTTCAGCTCGATCAGGGCGTTGGCGCGGCCCAGCAGCAGCTGCGGGTCGTCGGCGTACATTCCGGTCAAGCTGTCGGCGTAAAGCCGTTCGGCCTCGTCGTGCTTGCCCAGCTCGGTCGCGGCGATCGCCAGGCGAACGCGGTTGGCGACCGTGGGGGCGTCGTCGACGGCCTTGGCGGCCTCGCGGTACTCGCGCTGAGGATCCAGGGCCTGACGGGCCGCCGCGCCGACCTTGCGAGCCGTGCGGCCGCCGAACAACGCGGGCGCGATGATCGCGACGAAATAGACGAGCCCGCCGATCGGCTGGAACGCCAGGATGATCCACAGCCAGTACATCTGCTGGCCGGTGCGCACGACATGGACGCACAGGGCGATGGCGATCAGGAGCGACAGGCCGAGAAGCGGAAGGGGCAGCGAGAACATCCTCGCGTCTTCTCCCGAGCGACCGGCGGCGTCAATCGTCGGATTTCGCCGGCTTCCTCGGATCGGCCTTGGGGGCGGGGGCCAGACGCATGACCTCGGCCTGGTAGCGCTCGTCGTCGCCCAGGGCCGCGAAGGGGAGGGCGTCGGCGATGGCGTCCAGCATCGGGTCCAGCCACTGGTGCTCGACCTTGTGGAAGTCGCCCAGCACGTAGTGCATCACCGCGTCCTTGTGGCCCGGGTGGCCGACGCCGATGCGGCCGCGGCGGAAGGCGTCGCCGACCTGGCTGGTCACCGAGCGGATGCCGTTGTTGCCCGCCGCGCCGCCGCCCGCCTTCATGCGGAAGCGGCCGGGCGCCATGTCGATCTCGTCATGGAAGACGATCACATCGGCGGGTGTCAGCTTGAAGAACTTCATGGCCTCGCCCACGGCGCGGCCGCTCTCGTTGTAGTAGGTCTTGGGCTTGAGCAGCAGCAGCTTCACCGGGCCGTCCGGCGTGCTCACCTGACCCTCGCAGGCCAGACCCTGGAAGCGCGCGCGCCACGGGGCCGTGCCCCACTTCCGCGCCAAGGCGTCGACGGCCATGAAGCCGACGTTGTGGCGGTTCTTCTCGTACTTGGGCTCGGGATTGCCCAGGCCGGCGAGGATCAGCATCGCTTGGATCTCAGGACTTCAAACGAAAACGGGCGGACCCGAAGGCCCGCCCGTTCCGTAAAACAGTTCGGTCGGATGACCGAGCGGATTAGGCTTCGGCCGTGGTGTCGCCGGCGTCCGACTGAGCGGCCGACGAGGCCTTCAGGGTCGCGATGACGAAGTCGCGGTCCACGGCCGGCTTGACGCCTTCCGGCAGCTTCACTTCCGAGATGCGGATGGTGTCGCCGATGTCGTGGCTGGCCAGGTCGATGACCAGTTCTTCCGGGATCTTGTCGGCCGGGCAGGCCAGTTCGACGGTGTGACGGATCACTTCCAGCGAGCCGCCCTTCTTCAGGCCGACCGAGACGTCGTGGTTCTTGAAGTGCACCGGCACTTCGATCTTGATCAGCTGGTGCTCGTCGACGCGGTACAGGTCGAAATGGACCGGCTCGTCGGTGACGGGGTGGAACTGGACGGCCTTGGCGATGACCGATTGCTTTTCGTCGCCGTGCTGCAGCGTGACCAGGTGGCCGAGCAGCTTGCCGGTGTACAGCGACTTGCGGAATTCGTTGGCGCGCACGGCGATGTTCACCGGGGCCTTGCCGCCGCCGTACAGGACGCCGGGGATCTTGCCTTCGCGGCGGACGGCGCGGGCGGCGCCGGTGCCCGAACCATCGCGGACTTCAACGTTCAGAATGATCTCAGCCATGGGACTGTCTTTCTGGAGAGCCGTATGCTCTCCGCTATGACCCAGCGCCTATGGCCGTATCGCCACGCTCGCCCGGTCGTTTTGGGGTCGCGCTACATACACAAAAGGGCCGGGCGACGCAACGCCCGGCCCTTTCGACGTCGGAGCGCCGGAAAATCAGCTCTTCTTGGTGGCCGGCTTCTTGGCGCCGGCCTTGGCCTTGCGGGAGTTGGACCCGGCGCCCTTCACGGCGATCGATTCCTTGACCGGCAGAACGCGCGGCGGCTCGGGGGGCAGGGCCGCGCCAGCGCCCTTGGCGATGCAGGCGCCGGTGTCCATCAGGATGTGCTGGCCCAGGCAGAAGATGTCCTCGTAGTGCGGCTTGGACACCGCCAGGCACTGATAGAGGTTCAGCTTGGCCATGTTCACGCAGTTGGCCGTCGCCCAGTCGGCGCTGAGGGCGTCGAGCGAGGCCAGGTTGTTGTCGCCAGCCGCGCCGAGGGCGGCCAGGGCGGCGACGGCCAGGCCTCGGATCACGATGGGCTGGTAGGGCGCGGGGGCGGCGCGCGGCGTCAGGCCCAGGGTCTGGGCGCCCAGGGAGGCCTGCTGAAGCACCGCGATGTCGGCGCTCTCGGCCAGGGCCGGCGTGGCCGAAAGGGTCTTGGCCGAGGCCAGGCGCCCGTCGCGATCGGCGACCACGCTCTTTGACCAGGACGAGCGCTGCACGTCGTAGGCGGCCTGCTTCACAGCCTTGCCGGCCGCGTAGACCTTCAGGCCGTCGCCGCCGATCTGGTCGATGATCAGGCCCGCGGCGCTGTCGGCGCCCTTGAACACCGCCGCGTAGGACGGGTTGGAGAAGATGTTCTTGATCATCTCCTCGCGCTGGGCGGGATGGGCCGCGACCTCGCGCACCGAAGCGACGAAGGTGGGATCCTGCAGCGCCAGGACGGCGGCGTAGGCGACCGCGCCATTCATGAACGACTTGGGCTCATAGGCGGCGCCGACCTTTAGCGAGGCCTGGATCTGGTCGCCGTTCTGGAAGGTCGGCGAGACAGCGGCGGCGCGGGACATGTAGCCGCGGAAGGCGCTGGCGCGCTCGATGACCTGGGCGGAAAGCGTGATCGGCGGCGTGGGCGGCGGGGCCTGGACAACGGGCGGCGGTGGGGGAGGCGGGGAGCTACAGGCGGCGACGATCGCCGTCAGCGCCAAGGATGTCGCCTTGCGCTATGCCGGGGAAGGATCGACCGGTCTATGGGTTGGCCATGCGATCGAAATCCTCGGCGCCATCGGCATCACGCTTTTCGGCCTGATGTTCCTGATGGCCTCCCTGCAGGGCGGATGAAAATTATCGGACGGCGCTGGCAATTCGGTGGTCGGCAACGCACATAGGGAAGGCATTTTCCTCCTTTGATCGGAAGCCT
>CAKZJK010000113.1 GCA_936942565.1 uncultured Caulobacter sp.
TGCTGGAGTCGGGCGTCCACGCCACCTTGGCCGGCGTCGCCCTGGCGCTGACCATGCCGCCGCTGAACTTCGGCTCGCTCGAGGGATATGCCGGCCCTGCCGCCGCCGCCTTGGTCGCGGCGGGCGATCCCGAGGCAACGCCGACGCTGCGCGACAGAGCGAACCGCCTGATCCCCACGGGGCTGCGCGTGCTCACTGACTTCGCGCGGGTCTTTCCGATCGGTCGACCGCGTCTGCTGGCCCTGCGCAGCCTCGCTTCGCCCAGCCGGGCCGACAGTCTGGCCGCCGCCGCGGCCCGTGAAAGCGCCAGATTGAACATGGCCGGCGAACGCTGGGGCGCGAGCTGGATAGACGCAACGAGGATGACGCCATGACTTCGGGCCCCTACATCGCCACCGCCGCCGGCTACATCGCCGCCCCCCCCTTCGCCCATCGCAACGCCGTGCTGCATGGCGTGCTGCTGCAAGGATCGAAGTCGGCGCAGCAAGCCCTGGTCGACGCCACGCTGAATCGCAGGCCCGGCCTCCGCTTCGAAGCGGTCACTTCGCTGGTGCTCATGACCGCGCTCTATGTCGAGTCGGTCACCTCGCTGGATCCGCTTTGGGCGGACCGCGGCCTCACGTCGGAGACCGACATCGGCTTCTGGGTGTTGGTGAAGGGCGGCCCCGTCGGCTCAAATGCGCTGCATTGGCACCCCATCTCCCTCTTCGTGGACAGCGCGCCCGCCCTGGCGATAGGGCGTGAAATCTATGGCTTCCCCAAACATCTGGCCCGGATAGACCGCCCGGCGCGCGCAAACGACGATCCGACCGTGGAAGTCTGGATGGACGCCTTTCCGAAGTTCGATCCCCAGGCTCGTCCCCAGCCGTGCAAGGTGGTCGAGATCGCGGTCGATCCCCACCTCGCGGCGGAGGCGGACAGGTCCCTGAACACCGCCCAGCTGCAATTGGAAATGGGCGTCACGCTGCTCGGCGCCGATGCCCCGCTCGCGGTCCTGCCGCCCTATTTCAGCATGCCCCAGCTCTATCTGAAGCAGTTCCGCGACATCGTCCGACCGAACGAGGCCTGCTATCAGGCCGTGACGGTCTCTGATCTCAGAATGGACACACTCCACAGCATGGGCCGCCTGCCCAACGGCGTGACAATCCATACGCCGCGCGTCGACAGCGTGGATTTCGGTCGCGCCCTCGGATTGGCGGAGACCAGCAGCCCCATCGGCCCGGCGTTCTGGATCAGCTTTGATTTTATCGCCGGTGCGGGCTCAGAACTCGGCTGACGCGCCCATGGCGCGAAAGGCCGGCGATCAGCGTCGAGCCAGGTTTCCAATGAGTGACAAAAACCCTGGCGGCCCGGGAGGGACTCGAACCCCCGACCTTCGCTTTAGGAAAGCGCTGCTCTATCCTGCTGAGCTACCGGGCCGCGGCGCGCGCGGGTCAGGGTGCATAGCGCAAGTTGGCGGGCGTGCGAACCCCAGAGGAGAGCGTGAAGGCGCCCGGACTTTAGGGTCGGATGCTCAGCACCAGGATCTGGTTGGTCTGGCTGGCGTCGTAGTTGTCGTCCGAGGCCAGGACGAGGGTGCGCGCGCCGTCCGCTAGCGGCCCGCCCCAAGCCATGGCCTCCAGATTGTCGATCCGGATTCCGAGGCGATCGAAGTCGAGGAGCAGACGCTTCGTGGCGACGCGCACGGGCCCATCGGCTAGGCCGGGACGCCGCGAGACGTCCTCGGCCCGCGACAGGTCGGCCAGATAGAGGCGGATGTGATAGGCGTATCGCCCGTCCCGCCCCTTGACCCCCGAGCGCTCCAAAACGAGCAGTCGCCGAGCGTCCAGCGCGAGGATCTCGCTGACGCCATTGTCCCCGACTCCGACCGGCGAGGCGTCCTGGACGGGGTCGATCCGGTAGGCGTACTGGGCCAACAGACGGCCCGAGCGGTCCAGGCGGCTCAGGCGAACAAGTCCGCCCTCGGCCACCGAGGGGATCGGGCCGTCCTGGACCAGCGGCTGCTCCATCGACACCCACAAGGATCGTCCGTCGGCGGACCATGACAGTCCTTCGAAGGTCGCGTTCTTGCGCGCGCCGGTCCGGCCGTCGGGTTGGAAGCGGAGATTGGGCGGCGCGACGAAGCGGGCGACGGGGCGTCCATCGCGGCCCATGCGCCGGACGGCCGGCGGGTCGCCGTGCTCGAAATCGCCTTCCGTGGCCCACAGCAGGTCGTCGCTCGTCGGGTCGAAGCGGATGGTCTCGCCGTCGGCCGCCTCGGTCCCGGCCTTGCGATCGGGAAAAGTCGCGCCGTCCTCGCGGCGGAGCGGGACCATCGCCTCCAGCGTCGGGCCGCAGGGCTTCCCCGGCCGGAGGTCAAGGCGTCCCAGAAAGGCGTGGGAGGGGCCGCGCTCGGACTTGTCGTCGCTGATGAAGACCCATCGGCCGGAGCGTGGATCGCGATCCATCCCGGAGATCCCGCCGTAGCCGCCGCCCTGAAACACGATCCCCTTCGGCGTCTCGCAGGCCTTGATCAGGGTCGCGCGCGGAGCGGCCACGGTCGGCGTCGCCGTGAGCAGGGTCAGCGCGAGCAGATAGGTCTTCATAGGCCGAGCGCCATGGGCGCGATGGGCCCCGGATCTTCCATGGGCGTCGCCGCCCGCGCCTCCGCGCGCTCCACCGCCAGGCTCAGCCCGCGGCGGAAGGCCTCGGGGTCGATCCTGAAGGGCTGCTTGCGTGGCGTGATCGAATGGAGCCGCGCCTCGCCGTCCTCCGGCAGGATATAGCCGACATCGTGACGGCGGAAGTTGGCGATCCGCGACTGCACGTCCGTCACCCAGTTCAGCGACACGACCTGGCAGCCGGCCGGCGAGAGCAAGGCGTTGTGCAGGCCCGAGCCGAACTCGCCAGCCACCACGCGCGCCCGCGAGAAGATCCGCGCCTGCCGCTCCCAGGGCAGGGTTTCCGGCCGCAGCGGCGTCAGACCCAGGGCCTTGGCGATCGCCTCGATCTCGACGTCGTTCTCCATCTCGCGGAAGGACCACGGCGCGCGCGCCCTGCCCCGGCTGACAAAGACCTTGTCGTAACCCTCGCCTCGCGGATGGCGCGCCGCCTCCCGCTGGAGTTCGGCGCGTAGCACGTCATGAAAGCGATAGTCCTTGTGCAGCATGTGCGGCAGCAGGACCGCGCCAACCTCAACGGCCTGGCGTCGGCTGTTGTAGGTGATGATCTCGAGGTCCGGGATCACCGAGCGGGCGATCTTGGCCATATAGGCCGGGGCGGAGGCGGGCAGCAGCAGCGGCGCGACGACACCCGCCTCGATCAGCATCCGGATCAGGAAGAGCTTCGGATACATCTCGGTCAGCCAGTGACCCCAGACGTAGTTGAAGTGGGTGATCACGAAGGCCCTGGGCAGGCTGAGCCGGACCGGGGCGCGGAAGTCCCAGGCCTCGGGCGTGAGGTCATGATCGTACCAGTGCTTGATGTAGTACGGGTAGGCCTGCTCGGCGTAGACGGGCCGGTCGTCCAGCTTGAGATGCGCGCCCATGCCACCCACGATGGCGCGGTGAACGACCAGCAGATCGATGTCCGGCGTCATCGCGGGATCGGGCTCGTGCGGCGCGTTTAGGGCCGCGCCCTCGCGGGGCCAGAGCATGGGTCGCGGCGGAATGGCGCCGCTGGATGGCATGAGCTTGACCCGCGCCGCGCGATGCGCGCCGCCCATCGCCTCGGCGAGCGAGACCCGGTCGGCTTGGGAGAGGTCGATCGAAACAGCCATCTGGCGTCCGTCAAGGCCGATCAAGGCAGGCTGGACGCCCGTTGACGGCGGCGCGCCTCACAAATCGAAGCTCGCGCGATAGCCCGCCCGGGCGACCACGGCCGCCGTCAGCCGCTCGATCGCGTGCGCCGGGGTCCCGTCGGCGCGGCCGAGCTCGACCCCGAAATCGATGTCTTCCACGCTCATCGCCAGGAGCGGCGCGAACGCCTCCGTCCGTCCCCAGAACATCGAGCCGGCGGCGAACGGGGTGGCTGGGCCGATCGACAGGTTCATGGTTCGCGCCAGGCGCTTCACATGGGTTTCGTTGTTGGCCATGACGCCGGGCTCGCCCAGGGTCATGCGGGCGGTGGCGGCGGCGAGCAGGCCAAGGCGTTCGTCCTCGAAGGCCTCCAGCGCGCGACGGGTCGCGGCCGGACCGACGAGGCCGTCGACCAGCGTCTCGCGCCAAGTGTCGCCGTCGGCGCGATGCGGCGAGCGCTTGGTGTGCAGCTTGCAGAACACCTCGAAACCGTGCTCGCGCGCCACGTCCAGCGCCCTGAGGAAGGGTCCCAGGTCGCGCCCGCGGTTGGGCGTCACGATGATCAGGGCGTTGGGGAAGGCGGCGCGAGCGGCAGCCAGATTGGCCTCCGACCAGGTCTCCGGCGCGGTCAGGATGACGTCGGCCTGGTCGTGGATTCGCGCGAGCCGCTCGGCGAACCAATCCGTCAGGTCGGGATAGTAGAGGTGCAGCAGGACCGCCGCGCGGGATCGGCGTCGAAACGCCCGGGCCGCCTCCGCCACGATCGGATGATCGGCCGCGACGCGGCGGGCGTAAGGCGCCATGGCCGCGCGGGTCGCGTGCAGATAGGCGTGACCGAACCAGCGGTCGGGCTCGAGATAGGCGCCCTCGCCCCACTCGTTCCAGGCGTTGACGAACACCAACGCCTCGCCGGGCGGCCGAGTCCGCCGGGCGTGGGCCAAGGCCCCGGAGAGCCAGTCTTGATAGAGCGCGGGCTCGGAGCCGTGAAAGGCCTTGCCGCCGCCGGGCTTGCGGGCCTGATTGTCCCAGCTCGGCATGACGCCCGGCACGAAGCCGGGCTCCGCGGTCGCCAGCGCCCGAAGCTTGGCCTGAACGACACCGCCATAGTCATAGACCTGGCCGTGGAAGTCGTCGTGGAGCGGCCGCGCCTTGCTGGTGATCTCGGCGACCTCGACGCCATGCGGCGGAAAGTCGATGACGCCGTCGAAGCCGCAACCGGCATGGTCCGAAAAGCCGAACGCCGTCGTGGCGTGAAGGATGATCTCGCCCAGGCCGAGCTCCCGCGCCAAATCGCGCCAGAGCCGCGTCGTGGTCTTGGGATCCGGCAGCAGATCGGGACGGTAGACCACGAGAACAGGGCGGCCGCCGACCCGCAGATAGCGCGGATCGGCCATGTAGCGGGCCATGTCGCGGAAAACCGCCGCGTCATCCTCCGGAGAATGGTTCTGGCCGATCAGAATATCGTCCTCGTCGCCTTCCCAGCGCCGGGTCCAGTTCTCGTTGGCCCAGCAGAGAGCGAACGGCAGATCCAGGCTGGGATCGGCGAGATACGCCTCGATCGGCGCCTCCAGCAGGCGCTTGCCGTCGAACCAGTAGTAGTGGAAGCAGAAGGCCGGGCCATCGAGACCTGCCGCGCCATAACGTCGCGAACCCGCAGGTCGTAGTAGCCCAGGTCGGCGGGAAGGCGCGGCTGGTAGTGACCCAGGAACTGCGGCTGGGCCTTGGTCACGTTGGTCCATTCGGTGAAGCCCTTGCCCCACCAGGCGTCATTCTCCGGGATCGGATGGAACTGGGGCAGGTAGAACGCCACCACCTTGGGCGCGTCGGGCTCGAGATCGATGGGCTCGACGATCGGGCCCGCGAAGTGTTCGCCGCGGGTGTTCTGGGCGACTTTCAGAGCATGGTCGTAGGTTTGCTTCCACGCGCCGCCGCCGCCGGAAAGCGAACGGCGAACCGAACGGCGCGCGGTCCGGACGGCGCGCCATGTCGCCGCGACCGGGCGGCGCAGCGGGCCAAGCACGCCCTTGGCGCCCTCCATGAGCGGCCCCAAGGCGCCGCGCGGGTCGGCTTCCAGCTTACCGCCGCCGCTGACGTCGAAATGGTCCACCGCGAGGCTGTGGATGGTTCCGCTCAGGATCAGCCGCGCGGCGCGCAGATGGCGTCCGCGCGCCGGCAGGACCGCGAACAGGCCGCCGGCTCGTGGCTTTAGGCGGCCGCGGGACTCTTCGGAATAGCCAGCGCCCCAGTCGGCCTCGACCACGGCCCCGGCGAGATCGCCGGCGATGACTTCCAGGCGAAGCTCCACCCGCAGCGTCCGAATTTCGGCGAGGCCTCGCAGCCGCGCCTTGTCCGGCGTCCATTCCAGAACGACGCCGCCGCCCTCGCCGATCAGAACGGCGCGCCCGTCCGACGGCGTCCGCCAGGCGCCGCCCTGGATGGGGCGCAGGTCCAGGCGGCCCAGGCTCATGCGGCTTGAGCTTCCCGGTAAGCCAGCCAGTCCTCGGTCGTGCCGAGGAACGCGATGCGACCGCCCTTCAGCTCGCAGACCCGGTTGCAGACGCGCTTGACCAGTTCGAGATCATGGGTGGCCAGGACCACGATCTTGGCCTCCTCGACCATCTTCTGCATGCGCAGGCTGGCCTTCTTGACGAAGTCGGCGTCACCGGCGCTGAGCCATTCGTCGAGCACCAGGATGTCGGCCTCGAACTCGGTCGCGACCGAGAACATCAGGCGCGCCTGCATGCCCGCCGAATAGGTGCGCACCGGCAGGTGCAGGAAGTCGCCCAGGCCCGAGAACTCGGCGATGGCGTCCACGCGCGTGTCGATCACCTTGCGCGGCAACCGCCGCATCAGGCCCAGCTTGTGGATGTTGCGGAGGCCGGTGGCTTCCAGGTCGATGCCAGCGTTGATGGCGATCATCGAGGTGATGTCGCCGTCGATCTCCAGCTCGCCCCGGGTCGGGTGATAGATGCCGGCGATCACCTTGAGCAGGGTCGTCTTGCCAGAGCCGTTGTGGCCGACCAGGGCGATGCGGTCGCCCTCGTTGATCTCGAGGCTGATGTCCGCAAGCGCCTTGACCGCGGCCACGTCGCCGGCGGCCTTGTACATCTTGCCGCCCACCGCGAGGTTGAACACCGCGCTGCGCAGCGACTGCGAACGCAGGCTGTAGACGAAATAGTCCAGATCGACGTTGGTCAGCTTGATCCGATGGGTCATCGTAGTCTCCTACAGCCAGAAGACCACGCGCTTGCGGAACATGACCAGCAGCGCGAAAGCGATCACGGCCAGGACGCCGATCGTCCCCAGAACCCAGATCCATTCGCCGGGGTTCGGCGCGTGCCCCAGCAGCGGCGCCCGAAGCAGTTCGACCTGGTGAGTCAATGGATTGAGCTCCACGATCCGCCGCCACTTGGGACTGATGTTGTCGGCCGCCCAGAACACGGGCGTGACGTAGAAGAGCAGCTGCACCACATAGCTCATCATGTAGGCCACATCGCGGAAGCGGGTGGATGGAATGGCGATGATGAAGCCCTGAAAGAACACGATCAGCAGAACCAGCGCCACCGCCGGAATGAGGGTCCAGTGCGGAACGGCGAACTTGCGTAGCACCAGCATCACGACCCAGAAGGCGATCAGCTGGGTCAGGAAGTTGGTCATCGCCTTCAAGGCGTGCAGGAAGACGTAGAAGGTCAGCGGCAGCCTTTGGCTCTGCATCAGGCCCGCGTTGTAGAGAAAGATCGCCTGGGCCTCGGCGATCGTGGTGCCCACCAGCGACCAGGCCAGCAGGCCGGACAGGACGAGCGGGAAGCTCTTGGACATGTCCACGCCCATCAGGGCGCTGACCACGAACGTCAGGGCGAACGCGATGACCAGCAGGTTGCAGGCCATCCAGAAGGGGCCGAGGACCGAACGCTGGAAGCGGGAGACCGTCTGATCCAGGCCGAGCCGCCACCACAAGGGCGCCAGACGAACGCCGTCGGCAACGTCCTTGAAGGCAGCCATCACCGCGCTAGACATCCGGATCCTTCCTCGGGGCCCTTGGGCGGGCCGGAATTCAACATCATCGCGACGAAATCAGGGCGGACGAGGCCACCGGTCGTCGGCTTCCGGCGCTTGCTTACAGAGCGCCGCGCCGCCCGACAATGGTTCGGCGCGTCACCAACCATCGGTCTTCGAGAAACGCGCTCCGCCTTTACGGCAAATTCGCACATTCGCGCCATGCTGACGCATAACCCTCCGTGGCGATTTCATGTCCTCTTCTTCAGTCGCGCTCAAAGCCTCTTCCGCGCCCCCCTCCGACGACCGGACGGGCGCTTGCCTCGAGGCCGCGCGCGGCGCGATCGAGGGACGCTTTCTCGAGGTGGGCGACGTGCTGTCGCGCGCCGTCGACGGGATGAGCGCGTTGATCACCGCGCTCGATCGCATGAAGGAAAGCCTAGCCGGCGACGGCGTCGCCACCGCGGCCCGCGAGCTGGGACAAGCCTCCGAAACGCTGCGACAGCTGCCCGAGAGCCTGGATGGCCGCCTCGACAAGCTCGGCGGCCTGGTCAAGGTCGGCGCGGACCTGAACAAGTGCATCGAGGAAATGCACAAGCACCTAGCCTACCTTCGGGTGTTCGGCGTCAACATCAAGATCACCTCGGGCGGCATCGCCGCCGCCGGTCCGGAGTTCGCGATCTTCGCCCAGGAGATCTGCGACTGCATCGAGCTGGGTCGGACCCAGCTGGACACCTTCCGCGCCGATCTCGGCGCGCTGGACGGCGATCTGCGCCAGGCGCTGACCCAGGAAGCCGATCTCGCCCGACGCTGCGACGAAATGTTGCCGGCGGTTCCGGACTCCCTGGTCGCCCAAGTCGCCGCGATCACCGCTCACCAGGCGCGGATCGGCGAGATCACCGAAAAGGTCGCCGGCCTGGCCCGTGACGTGCGCAAGCAGGTCGGTTCGGCCCTGGCGGCGCTGCAGATCGGCGACATCACGCGTCAGCGGATCGAGCATGTGCAGTTTGGTCTCTCGCTGCTGGACGCTCCGGAGGTCCGCGCGCTTCCCGAGGCGGCGCGCGCGCGGCTGACGAGCTTCCTGAGCCGCCTGCTGATCGCCCAGCTGGACGCCACGACCCGGGA
>CAKZJK010000114.1 GCA_936942565.1 uncultured Caulobacter sp.
TCGTCGGCCCGGTAGCAGTGGTTCTGCACCAGGATCTCGCCCTTCAGCACGCCGGCCAGGGTCTCGAGCTGCAGGTCGCGCTTGGGCGCATCGCCCTTCTCGCCCTTCTGCTGCTTGGCGCGGAAGTCATCCCACTTGCGGGCGTAGTCGGCCGCGTCGATCCAGGCCTTGCGGTAGCCGAAAACGTTGCCCATCGCCGTCGAGGGCGAGCGGCCCTTGCCGCCATAGACGCGCTTCGGATTTTCGCCGCAGGCCATTTTCAGGCCATAGGGCGCGTCGGGGAACTTCATGCCCTGCATGGTCAGGGACGGGACGTTCTTCAGCGTCACCGAGCGACCGCCGAACAGGTTGGCCGAGCCAGGGAGGATCTGCAGGGTCGTGACGCCGCCGGCGCGCGCCCGGTTGAAGCCCGGATCCTGCGGCCAGACCGAGTGTTCGGCCCACACCTGCGCGGTGTTCGGGTCGGTGGCTTCGTTGCCGTCCGAGCGCGCCGAGACGCCGGGAGAGGGATAGACGCCAAGGTGGCTGTGGGCGTCGATGACGCCCGGCGTGATCCACTTCCCGGCGGCGTCGACCTTGACGGCGTCAGCCGGGATCGGCGTGTCGGGACCGCCGACGGCGACGATCTTGCCACCCGAGGCGATCACCACGCCGTTCTCGATCTGCTGGCCAGTGGCCGTCAGGACCGTCGCGCCGACGAAGGCGGTCGGGCGCGAGGGGAGGGGCTTGTAGGTCGAGGGGAAGCCGCTGGAGGCCTGGCCGTCCAGGCCCTTGGGCAGCGGCTTGACCTCGGCCTTCTCGGCGGGCTTGGCGCTGGCTTGATTGGACTTGGCGGGCGCGCTCGTCCCGGTGGTCGCGCAGGCTGAGAGCCCCAGCGCGAGCAGGCTCGCGGCGGTCGCCGCGTAACGCCATCTGATCATGAAAAACCCCGACTCTCGAAGAGGGGGAAAGGACAAACGAAAAGGCGCGCCTTATCAAGCCGGACAATGTTCGGTGGAGCGCGTTCCAGGCAAAAACGTGCGCGGGAGCGGCCCGGGCCGCTTTTCGGGCGCCATGGGCTGCTGACAGGATGAGGCTCGTGTCGGACGATGATGGCGACAAACCGAGGGTGATATGATGCCGGATAGAGGGATGGTCAGGCGAGAGGCGCTCGCGGCGGGGTTGGCCGCCACCGCTTTTTCCGGAACCGCGCGATCGAGTGAGAGGAAATCCATGTACGGACTGATCGGTCAGATGCTGGCCACGCCAGGCAAGCGGGACGAACTGCTGGCGATCCTCGCCGAGGGCACGGGCGGCATGCCTGGATGCCTGAGCTATGTGATCGCCAAGGATCCAGCCAACGCCGACGCGCTTTGGATCACCGAGGTTTGGACCGACAAGGACGCCCACGCCGCGTCTCTGAAGCTACCGGCGGTGCAAGCGGCGATCGGCAAGGCTCGGCCGATCATCGCGGGCTTTCCCCAGCACTTCGAAACCGAGCCGGTGATCGGCCAGGGGCTGAAGGCCTGACAAGAAAAAAGGCCGCGGATCGCTCCGCGGCCTTCATTGTTCCGAGGTCCGCTCGACCTTAGAAGTGAGCGTCGATCGAGACGCCGACCACGCGCGGTTCGTTGACGAACGCGGTCAGGTTGTTGAAGTCGATCGCGCCCTTGATGTTGCTCTCGTTGGTGATGTTGCGGGCGAACGCCGCGACTTCCCAGCCGGCTTCCTTGTTGGCGTAACCCAGCTTCAGACCGCCCTCGAAGTCGCCCTTCGTGTAGAACTCCTTCGACTGGTAGAGGAAGATGTTGGTGTAGCCCTGCACCTTCCAGTCCGTGTAGGCGAACAGCTCGCCAGAGGCGATCGGGTAGCTGTAGCGCGCGGTGACGTCGAAGGTGTACTTCGGCGCGTTCGGGAACGGGTTGCCGTTCACGAGGGCCAGGCCGCCAGCGGTCAGCTGATCGGTCACGGTGCAGGCGGCGCAGGGCGCCACGGCCAGCGCGCTGTCCTTGATCTTGGTGTGGGCGTAGCTGTAGCCGGCCGTGACGACGAAGTTCGAGGTGACCACGAATTCGCTGTCCAGTTCCAGGCCGTAGGCCTCGCCCTTCTTGGCGTTGATCAGGCGGTTGGAGTTCGAACCACCACCGACGGCGCTGAACTGCGGGTCGTCGATCGTGTAGGCGAAGACCGCGCCGTTCAGGCGGACGCGACGGTCGAACAGCTCGCTCTTCAGGCCCAGCTCATAGGACATGATGGTTTCCGACTTGGCGGCCGAAGCCGGCGAGCCGAACGCGATGTCGCGACCTTGGATCGACGGGCCGCGGAAGCCCGAGGCGACCTTAGCGTAGACGCTGACGTCCTCGTCGATCTTGTAGAAGGCCGACAGGTCCCAGGTCACCTTGGAGTCGGACACCGAGACCGAGGGGGCCGCGTTGCCGGACACCACGTTCATGTCCTTGTCGTCGTCGGTGTAGCGCAGGCCGCCCGTGAGGGTCAGCTGGTCGTTGACCGCGTAAGAGGCCTGGCCGAACAGCGCCCAGGACTTGTTCTTCTGGCGCAGGGTGGTGGCCGGGATGAAGAACGGGTCGGTGCGGATGTCGTACTTGGTGTCGAAGTAGAAGCCGCCGACCTGCCAGTTCAGCGGGCCGTCGGTGTCGCTCGCCAAGCGGACTTCCTGGGTCCATTGGAACAGGTTCTTGATGCCGTCGCGGGTGTTCGACTGGAACGGGATGAAGCCCGGGCCGGTCGGGTTGCCGCCGTCGATGTCGCCGAGGCTGGAGCCGTGGGTGTTCTCGTAGGCCGTGATCGAGGTCAGCTTGGCGCCGTCGAAGTCGTACTGGATGTTCGCCGAAGCGCCGTAGCCCTTGTACTTCTGCGGATTGTTGGCGGTGTTGTCGTAGGCGACCTTGTCGCGATCGTAGTTGCCGTTGAGCTTGTTCGAGCCCTTGGTCAGCACGTTGGCGCGGAACACGGCGGCGGTGCCGTCCAGGTCGCGGGCGTGGAGGTTGAACAGGGCCGACAGCTTCTCGGTCGGGGTGAACAGCACCTGCAGGCGGCCGGCCTTCTCGTTGAAGCCGCCCAGGGCGTTGTCCTTCTTGGTGAAGGTGTTGTCGATCCAGTCGTCGCGGTGCTGGAACAGGACCGAGGCGCGGGCCGCGACCTTGCCCTCGACCAGGGCGCCGCCGACGCCGCCGTCGAAGGTGAAGGTGTTGTAGCTGCCGTAGGTCGCCGTCGCGCGGCCCTTCATTTCTTCCGTCGGCTTGACGGTGTCGAACTTGACGATGCCGGCGGTCGTGTTGCGACCGAACAGCGTGCCTTGCGGGCCACGCAGCACTTCGACCTGCTCGAGGTCATAGATCGGCGAGCTCTTCAGCACGACGTTCTCGAGGACGACTTCGTCCTGGATGATCGAGACGGGCTGCGAGGCGGCCAGGTCGAAGTCGGCGTTGCCCAGACCGCGGATATAGAAACGCGGCGCGGCGCGGCCGTTCGACGATTCCGCGTAGAGGCCGGGCGCCTTGGCCGAGAGGGCCAGGATGTCCTCGCCGGCGGCGAAGGTCGACTGCAGCTTCTCGCCGCCGATCGCGGCCACCGAGACCGGGACGTCCTGCAGGTTTTCGCTACGCTTCTGGGCGGTGATGATGATCTCGCCGACCTTGGTGTCCTGGGCGAAGGCCGCGGGCGCGGCGGCCATGGCCGAGGCGAGGGCGGTCAGACCGCACGAGACCGTCAAGGCGCGACGAAGGGAGCTGTTGAGCTTGGGCATGGAGAGATCCTGTTGTGAATCTTGGACGCCGGGTCGCTCGTTCTGACTGGAGCGTGGCGGCGATTCCGTTTGCGCTGCGATAGGCCAAGTCTTGGCCTCGCGGATATCTCTCGCCACGCGATTTGGGCCCCGAGGGGTCGATTACGTCCGTTATGTTGCGAAGTTGCGACATTTTTGTTCAGTCGCTGCCTGTAAGTAATAAATCATTCCCAGTTTTGGTTGGCGCTCTTCTTGTGACGCGCGACGAAAAAGGGCCGGAGATCGCTCTCCGGCCCTTCGTTCGTCCTAAGGCTTACGCGCTTAGCACTTGTAGTACATGTCGAACTCGACGGGGTGCGGGTGCAGTTGCAGACGCATCACTTCTTCCATCTTCAGCTCGATGTAGCTGTCGATGAAATCGTCGTCCATGACGCCGCCGGCCTTCAGGAAGGCGCGGTCCTTGTCCAGGCTTTCCAGGGCTTCGCGCAGCGAACCGCAGACTTCCGGGATCTTCTTCTGCTCGCGGGGCGGCAGGTCGTAGAGGTTCTTGTCGGCCGGAGCGCCCGGATCGATCTTGTTGATGATGCCGTCCAGGCCGGCCATCAGCAGGGCCACGAAGGTCAGATAGGGGTTGCCCATCGGATCGGGGAAGCGGGCTTCCAGGCGCTTGGCCTTCGGGCTGTCGACGTGCGGGATGCGGATCGAGGCCGAGCGGTTGCGCGAGCTGTAGGCCAGCTTCACCGGGGCTTCGTAGCCGGGCACCAGGCGCTTGTACGAGTTCGTCGTCGAGTTCGAGAACGCGTTGATGGCCTTGGCGTGCTTGATGATGCCGCCGATGTACCACAGGCACTCTTGCGACAGGCCGGCGTACTTGTCGCCGGCGAACAGCGGCTTGCCGTCCTGCCAGATCGACTGGTGAACGTGCATGCCCGAGCCGTTGTCGGCGAACATCGGCTTGGCCATGAAGGTGGCCGTCTTGCCGTAGGCGGCGGCGACGTTGTGGATGACGTACTTATAGAGCTGCATCCGGTCGGCCATGGTGACCATGGTGTCGAACTTCAGGCCGAGTTCGTGCTGGGCCGGGGCCACTTCGTGGTGGTGCTTTTCCGGCTTCATGCCCAGCTCGCCCATGACGGCCAGCATTTCGCCGCGCAGATCCTGGCAGCTGTCGACCGGGTTCACCGGGAAGTAGCCGCCCTTCGGGCCCGGGCGGTGGCCCATGTTGCCTTCCGGGTATTCCTTGGCGGAGTTCACCGGCAGTTCGCTCGAGTCGTACGAGTAGCCGGTGTTGTTCGGCGCGGTCGACCAGCGCACGTCGTCGAAGATGAAGAACTCGGCTTCCGGACCGAAGTACACGGTGTCGCCCACGCCGGCCGACTTGACGTAGTTCAGCGCGGCCTTGGCGATCGAGCGCGGGTCGCGGTTGTAGGGGGTGCCGCTGTCGGGGTTCACGACGTCGCAGAACAGAGCCAGCGTGGTCTGCTGGTAGAACGGGTCGATGATGGCGCTGTCCAGGTCCGGACGCAGCTTCATGTCGGACTCGTTGATGGCCTTCCAGCCGGCGATCGACGAGCCGTCGAACATGGTGCCGTCATTCAGGAAGTCATCGTCGACCAGGTCGATGTCGAACGTGACGTGCTGCATCTTGCCGCGCACGTCGGTGAAGCGGACGTCGACGTACTTGACGTCCTTTTCCTTGATCAGGTTCAGGATATCCTTGGCGGTGGTCATTCCGTATCCCCTTTGTAGAACTCTTCGTAAGTGTTGACGGTCAGGCCTAGACGGCGGCCGGACCGTTTTCTCCGGTTCGGATGCGAATCACTTCCGCGATCTCCGAGACGAAAATCTTGCCGTCGCCGATGCGGCCCGTGCGGGCGGCGCGGGTGATGGCTTCCAGCGCGGGATCGAGCTGGCTGTCCTCGACAACCACCTCGACCTTGATCTTGGGGAGGAAGTCCACGACGTACTCGGCGCCGCGGTAGAGCTCCGTGTGGCCTTTCTGACGGCCATAGCCCTTGGCTTCGAGCACGGTCATGCCTTGGACGCCCATGTCTTGCAGGGCCTCCTTCACCTCATCCAGCTTGAACGGCTTGATGATGGCTTCGATCTTCTTCATCGGTTCCACTTTCGGGCCCGTCGGCGGCGAACCGCCTTCTCTGAGCGCGCAACCATCACGGCGCCCCCTTGGCCGCAAGCGAGCGGGGGCGACAAAACTGACCGATCGGTTGACTTCCGGGCGCCTGTTCAAAAATTGCGCTCAAGGCGCCGTTTTTTGGTGCATCGCCAGAATGTCGCCCAAATGCGCTTGCGGCGCTCGGTTTCGCGCCTAGGATCGCCCCCAACGAGTGTTTGAATGGGGGTGGAGATGCGCGACGACACGCCGGTTTTGATCGGCGCGGGCCAATTCACGTATCGCGGAGATGCGGGAAATTCGCCGCCGCCCCTCGAACTGCTGAAAGTTGCGGCGGAACGCGCGGCTCTGGATGCTGGTCTGCCGGGGTCTGTTCTTGCCGAGCTAGACGCTTTGGCGGTCGTGGCTTTCAGCATCGACGCTCCTGGAGGGTTGTCTAAGCTTCCCCTTCCACGGTTGAGCGATCCTCCGGCGTCCTTGGCGCGGGCGTTGTCGGCCGCCCCCTCCTGGAGCGTGTACACCGAGACAGGCGGAAACAGCCCTCAGCAGGCGGTCAATGTCGTCTGCGAGCGGATCGCCCACGGCGAGGCGCAATTGGCCCTGGTCAGCGGCGCGGAGTTTCTCGGTTCGCTGATGAAGCGGATGAAGGGCGGTGTTGGCTTCGAGGGTTGGGCGGACGACATCGACAGCAAGCCCCAACGGATCGGTGATCCGCGCCCTGGAGTGACTCAACAGGAGGCGGCGCACGGGCTCGGCTATCCTGTAAACACCTATCCGCTCTTCGAGAACGCGCTGCGAGCCCGCGACGGACGCTCGATCCCAGAGCATCAGAAGGCGCTGGGTGAGTTCTTCGCGCCGTTCACGAAGGTCGCGGCCGCCAATCCCCATGCCTGGTTTCCGATCGAGCGCTTGGCCGAGGAACTGGTCACCGTCACCGACCGCAACCGAATGGTCGGCTTTCCCTATCCCAAGTATCTCAACGCCATCATGGAGGTGGATCAATCGGCCGCCGTCCTGATCGCCAGTGTCCGCAAGGCGCGGGAGCTCGGGATTCCCCAGGACAGGTGGGTCTTTCTGCACGGCTGCGCAGACGCCTCCGACCTCTGGTATCCGCTGGAGCGGCAAAACTACCACTCCAGCCCGGCCATGCGCCTGACCGGGGAACGCGCCTTCGAGATGGCCGGGATCACGGCCGCCGACCTGTCGCTGATCGATCTCTATTCCTGCTTCCCCTCGGCCGTCAGGATCGGGGCCGAGGAGTTGGGTCTGGCGCTGGATGACCCGCGCGGTCTGACCGTCACCGGCGGCCTCCCGTACTTTGGTGGGCCGGGAAACAACTACGCCCTTCACGCCATCGCCGAGATGGTCACGCGGCTGCGAGACCGGCCGGGTGCCTATGGCCTGTCGACCGCCAATGGCTGGTTCCTGACCAAGCAGTCGGTGGGGATCTATTCGACCAAGCCGGTCGAAGGCCGATGGGAGCGGCAGTCTCCGGCTGTTCTCCAGGCCCGGATCGACGCCTTGCCCCATCCCGAGATCGTCGAGAAACCCCAAGGCCGCGCGCGGATCGAGACCTATACGGTCGTCCACGGACGCGAGGGCGTTCGGATGGGGATCGTGATTGGACGAGACGCCCAGGATCGCCGTTTCGTCGCCCAGACGCCAGACGATCCGGCGGTGCTTCGCGATTTGGAGAGCCGAGAAGGCGTGGGTCGAACCGGAACGGTTGGTCCGCATCCCGACGGCGTCCGCAATCTCTTCACGCCGGACTAGCCGATGGGACTCGTTCACGTCATCCGGCACGGCAAGCCGGCCTCCACCTGGGGCGGGGCCGACGAGGATCCGGGCTTGGACGTGCTGGGCCTGGAACAGGCGAGGGCGGTCGCCCGCGAGGTCATGGCGCTGCCCAATGCGTCGAGGCCCAGCCGCGTGGTGTCCTCGCCCTTGCGCCGCTGCCGCGAGACAGCCGCGCCCCTGGCCGAGGCGCTGGGCGTCGAGATCGAGATCGATCCTCGAGTGGGAGAGATCCCGACGCCGGCCAAGCTGTCATCCGCGGATCGGCCCGCTTGGCTTCGGCAGGCCTTCTCGGGGGCGTGGACCGAGATCGTCGGCGACCAGGATTATGCCGCGTGGGCGCGCGCGGTCGCCTTGGCGCTCACGGGCCATCAAGGGGCGGCGGTGTTCAGCCACTTCGTCGCCCTCAACGCCGCCGTCGCCACGGCCATGGACGACAAGCGGGTGATGGTCTTCCGCCCTGATCATTGTTCGCGAACCGTCTTTCGCGTCGAGGGGGAGCGCTTGATCCTGACGGAGAAAGGGCGCGAAGCTCTAAGCCAAGTCCTTTGAGGGAGTCGTCGTGGCGCGAGAGATCCTGACCGTCGGCGAGATGGCCGCGGCCGACCGCGCCGCGGTGGAAGGCGGGACGCCGACCCAGGTGCTGATGGAGCGGGCCGGCGAGGCGGTCGCGACGGCGGTCCGCGAGCAATACGCGCGGCGGCCGGTCGTTGTCTGGTGCGGTCCTGGCGACAACGGCGGCGACGGCTATGTCGCGGCCCGTCATCTGAAGCGTCGTGGCTGGCCCGTGGTCGTCGAGGCGGCCTATCCGCCCGCGACCGACGCCGCGCGTTGGGCGGCGTCGCGCTGGAAGGGCGAGGTCCGGTCGCTGTCCTCGCGGCCCGCGTCGGGATACCTTTATATAGACGCGCTGTTTGGCGCGGGCCTGTCGCGCCCGCTCGAGGGGGAGGTCGCCGATCTCGCGCGCGTCGCAGGCGACGCGGGACTAGAGGTCGTCTCGGTCGATATCCCGTCCGGCGTCCAAGGCGACACGGGACGGGCCTTGGGCGCGGCTTTTCGCGCCCGGATGACGGTGACCTTTCATCGTCGAAAGCCGGCTCACGTGCTGGCCGAGGGGCGCGAGGCTTGTGGCGAGGTGCTGCTGGTGGACATCGGGCTGGAAACAGCCTCGACGCCTCATCTGTTCGAGAACGATCCGGGCCTTTGGCTCGCCCGGTTTCCTTGGCCCGCCTTCGACGCGCACAAGCACAGTCGGGGGCGGCTGAAGGTCGTCAGCGG
>CAKZJK010000115.1 GCA_936942565.1 uncultured Caulobacter sp.
CCCGCCTCCATCGTCGCGCCGACGGCCAGCGCCTCTCCGGGCGCGAGATAGACGCCCTCTCCCCGCACCACCACCGCTTCGTCATCGAGAGCGGCCGCGCGCAGAATCTGTCCTTTGATCGGCGCCAGGGCCGAGGTCTCGGGCGCGATGTTGCCGTCGCGGACCCCTGGCCCGGTCGCCAGCACCAGCACATCGAAGGTCTCGACCCGGCCATCGGCCAGGGTCAGGGCGCCGGGCTCGAACGCCGCCACCGCGCCGGTTTCGAAGACCGCGCCCGCCCGTTCGGCCGCCGCTCGAAGCGCCATGAGGGCTGGTCGCGCCTCCAGCCGCCAATCCTCGAGGATCGTCTCGCCCGCCACGAGACCCAGTTGCTCGAGCCGCTTGGCCACCTCGGCCCGCCAAGCGTCGGAGCCTTCGATCCGCACGCCGGAGCGCGAGAGCGGAATCTCCAGATCCCGCGCGAAGGCCGGCCATAGGTCGCGGGCGCGGCGCATCAGCGCGAGGTGATCCCGCGAGACAGGGTCGAACAGCGCCTCGCTGACCGGCGCCAGCATGCCGGCCGCCACGCCCGAAGCGTTGCTTCCCGGCGGAGCGGGATCGAAAACCGTGACGGCCAGGCGGGCCCGCGCCAGCCGCAAAGCCACCGCCAAGCCGAAAGCCCCGGCTCCCGCCACCGCGATCCTTGCGCCGTTCAGAGATTGCATCCGGCGCAGACACCTTCCCGTATCGCCAACGTCAAGCCCGGACGAGGCCATAATGGCCAGGGAGACCCGTTACGTGTATCCGCGGACGTGACGACTCCGCAAAGCTCGGTCTATATCGTTAATACTCGCGTTTGAGCCGCATCGCGGCGTTGAGGGATTTGAGGCGTATGAACGATCGACCCGCGGCCGAGCAGGCCCACCCCGTCGACCTGTACGTGGGCGCGCGGCTGAGAATTCGCCGAAAGCTGATGGGACTCAGCCAGACCCAGGTCGCCGAGGCCCTCGGGATCACCTTCCAGCAGATCCAGAAGTACGAGCGCGGCGCCAATCGCATCAGCGCCAGCAAGCTCTATGACGCCGCCAAGCTGCTGCAGGCGCCGGTGTCCTATTTCTACGAAGGGCTCGAGGAAACCGACGGCGGCATGGACGACGGCTTCGCCCAGCGCATGACCGAGTTCGTCTCGACGCCGGAAGGCCTGGAGTTGGCCGGGCTTTTCCCGCGCCTCGAGGACCGCCGCCTGCGCCGCCGGGTCGTTGACCTGGTCCGCGCCATGGTCGACGACGAAGCGCCCTAACGCCCAAACCAAGGCCGATCGGAACCCCAGCTCTCACGCCCCGTTGATCCGGCAACGGAACGGCGGAGAGGGCTGGCGTCATGCCACGCGACACGATCGAGCTTCAGCCGGAAATCTCTGGCCTCTCCTACGTCAATGACGACGATCCCGGCATAAGGCGCGTGGCCGCCGGCGAAGGTCTGGCCTATCGCGACCCCGACGGCCGTCCCATCAAGGACCCCGAGACGCTGGATCGGATTCGCGCCCTGGCGATCCCGCCAGCCTGGACCGAGGTCTGGATCTGCCCCTCGGCGCGCGGCCATATCCAGGCCACCGGCCGCGATCAGAAGGGTCGCAAGCAGTACCGCTATCACGACGCCTGGCGGCGCGATCGCGACGGTCTGAAGTTCAGCCGCATGATCGCCTTCGGCCGCGCCCTGCCTCGACTGCGGGCCCGGGTCGAGGCCGACATGGCCCGACGCGGCCTGCCCCGCGAGAAGGTGATCGCCGCCGTCATCCGGTTGATGGAGCTGACGCTGATCCGGGTCGGCAACGAGGAGTACGCCCAGACCAACAAGAGCTTTGGCCTCACCACCCTGCGCGATCGCCACGCCAAGCTATCCAGCATGGGCGGCGTTTTCGAGTTCCGGGGCAAGAGCGGCAAGGTCCACAAGACCGGCTTCAAGGACCGACGCCTCGCCCGCATCGTCAAGGCCTGCCAGGACGTGCCGGGCCAGCGCCTGTTCCAGTACCTCGACGAGGACGGCCAAAGACGCTCCATCGAAAGCGCCGACGTCAACGCCTACCTCCGCGCGGCCATCGGGGAGGACTTCTCGGCCAAGGATTTCCGCACCTGGGCCGGCACCCTGGCGGCCGCGCGCGGTCTCTGCATGGTCCCCAAGGCCGGCAACGCCACCGAGGCCAAGCGCAACGTCAACACCTGCGTGAAGGCGGTCGCGGGCCTCTTAGGCAACACGGCCGCCGTCTGCCGCGGCTCCTACATCCATCCCCTGGTGCTGGAGGCCTATCAGCGGGGCGTGCTGCCGCTGAAGCCGGGCCGCTCCGAGCGCGCCTTCGAATTGGCGGTGATCCGCTTCCTGGAGGCGGCCAAGGCGTCCTGCCAAGCGGACTAGGGAACGGCCTGCGCTCACGCTTCGTTGAGTCGGCGCTAACGGAGAACCGCCCATGGCCGCCGGACGACCCACCTGGCAGGGCCACCTGCGCCTGTCGCTCGTGACCTGCCCTATCGCCCTCTACACCGCGACCGACGCCAGCGGCGACGTGCACTTCAACATGCTGCACAAGAAGACGCACAACCGGATCCGGATGATCCCCACAGATCCGGACATTGGGCCCATCGAGCGCTCGGACATCGTCAAGGGCTACGAGTACGAGAAGGGCGAATACATCGTCGTCACCCAGGACGAGATCGACAGCGTCCGCCTGGAAAGCACCCGCACGATCGACATCGAACGCTTCGTGCCCGCCGACGACATCGATCGGCTCTACTGGGACAATCCATACTTTCTGGTCCCCGATGGCAAGCTGGCCGCCGAAGCCTACGGCGTCATCCGCGAGGCCATGACCAAGGCGGGCCAGGTCGCGCTGGGTCGTGTCGTCATGCACCAGCGCGAGCGCCTGCTGGCCATCGAGCCACGTGAGAACGGCATGGTCGCCTGGTCGCTTCGCTCGCGCCGCGAGGTCCGCGACGCCGCCAGCTATTTCGACTCCATTCCCGACAAGAAGCCCGACGCGGCGATGATTCAGATCGCTCAAAAGATCATCGAGCAGAAGGAAGGCCCCTTCGATCCCGAGCAGTTCAACGACCGCTACGAGGACGCCTTGCGGGCCCTGATCAAGGAAAAGCAGAAGGGCAAGGGCCGCAAGGTCACGGCCCCCGAGGAGCCCGAGGACACCAATGTAGTGGATCTGATGGAGGCCCTGCGGGCGAGCCTTGGGAAGGCTCCGGCCAAGAAAGCTCCCGCGAAGACCACGCAGAAGGCGACAGCGCGGAAGAAGGCGGGGTGAACTACATACCCCGTCATCCCGCGACTTGTTCGCGGGACCCATGGGTCAGCTTCTACGTGAGAGCGATGGTTTCCCCGCCCTTGCGGCGGACAGATG
>CAKZJK010000116.1 GCA_936942565.1 uncultured Caulobacter sp.
CACGCAACCAAGCGCCCCGGCCAGCTCTCCGGCGGCCAGCGCCAGCGCGTGGCCCTGGCGCGCGCCTTCGCCGCCGAGCCGGCACTGCTGTTCGCCGACGAGCCCACCGGCAATCTGGATGGCGCGACCGCCGCTTCCGTGGCCGACCTGATGTTCGATCTCGTCGCGGAGGTTGGTGCGGCTCTGGTCATGGTGACCCATGACCCAGCCTTGGCCGCTCGCGCCGACCGCATCGTGCGCATGGCCGACGGGCGGATCCTGGATCAATGATGGCGGCGCTCCGGCTTCCTCTGGCTTTCCGATTGGCCGCTCGCGAGTTGCGCTCCGGCGTGCGTGGGTTTCGCATTTTCCTGGCGTGCCTGGCCTTGGGCGTCGCGGCGATCGCGGCGGCCGGCTCCACGGCCGAGGCCTTCCGGCAGGGACTCGCAAGCCAGGCGCGCGAAATCCTGGGTGGCGATGTTTCATTCTCCATCGAGAACCGCGACTTCACCCCCGCTGAGCGCGCGGCGATCGATCGGCTGGGCCCGACCACCTATTCCGCCGGAGCCCGCGCCATGGCGGAGGCGCCGAGCGGTGACCGCCGGCTGGTGAGTTTGCGTGGGGTCGACGGACGCTTCCCCCTCGCCGGCGCCGTGAAATTGGAGGGCGCGCCAAGTCTCGCCGCCGCCCTCGCCGATCGGGACGGCGTGCCAGGCGCGGCGGTCGAGCCGGCGCTGTTGGATCGACTTGGCCTGAAGGTCGGCGACCACTTCGAGGCGGGCGCCATGGTCCTGGTCGTGCGCGCCCAACTGATCAGCGAGCCGGACGGTCTTTCGCGCGGGTTCGCCATCGCGCCGCGCGTGCTTGTTCGGCAGGACGTGCTGGAGCGCTCCGGTTTGCTGGCGCCGGGCGGTCTCTCCAATCGCGCCGTGAGGGTGACGCTGCCGCGCGATCAGGATCCACGCGCGGCTGGTCAAGCGATCCAGAAAGCGTTCCCGGACGCGCACTTCAGGGTCCGCGACCGCATCGACGCCGCGCCGGGCGCGCGCCGACTGATCGACCAGCTGGAGTATTTCCTAGGCTTCATCGGCCTGGCCTCCCTAGTGGCGGGCGGACTTGGCGTCGCCGGCGCCGTGTCGGCCTATCTCGCCGCGCGGGAGCCCGCGATCGCCGTGCTCAAGGCGCTCGGCGCGCGAAGCGGCCTCATCCGCGACCTGCATCTGATCCAGATCGGCTTTCTGGCGCTCTTCGGCGTGTTGATCGGCCTGTTGATCGGCGCCGTCGCGCCGCTGGTCCTCGGTCAGATCGCCGGTTCAAGTCTACCGGTCCCCGCCCTGTTCAAGATCTATCCCCTGCCCCTGGCCAAGGCTGGACTGTTCGGAGTGCTGGCGGCGGCCGCCTTCTCGCTCCTTCCGCTGGCCCGAGCGCGGGCCACGCCCCCGTCGGCTCTGTTTCGGCGTTCGCCCAAGAGGCGTTTGCCGCTTGGCGTGGAAACCATGGGCGCGGTCTTCGCGGGCGCGGGCCTCGCGGCTCTCGCCGTTGTCACGGCCCCAACGCCCTTGTCGGCGGCGATCATGATGGCGGGCGTGGCCCTGGCGTTCGGCCTGCTGGCCTTGATTGGTCGGGCGGCGACGCTCATCGCTGGGCGGGCTCGGGGCCTCGCGCGCGGCCCCATCAAGCTAGGCCTGGCCAATCTCGCGGGACCGGCGTCGGCGGCGCGCACCGCGAGCCCCGCGATCGGCTTGGGCGTCGCGCTGCTGGCCTGCGTCGTGTTGATCCAGTCAGCGCTGCTGCGGCAAGTCAGCGACGTGGCCCCCCGCACAGCGCCGGCGATGGTGTTCACCGAGATCCCCGCCCATCGCGCCGCGGCCTTCGACGAGACGGTGGCCAGCGTGACGGGCCCGCTCAACGCCGAGACCTATCTGCGGATGCCGTTCGCCACCGGGCGCATCATCGCCCTGAAGGGCAAGCCAGTCGACGTTCAGGCGATCAAGCCCTCGCAGCGCTGGGCCTTCGACAATGACATCAGCGTCTCGCTCGCCGGCGCGGAGCCGCGCAACGCCGGCGTGGCGTCTGGCCAATGGTGGCGCGCGGATGACGCGGGTCCTCCGAAGGTCGCCCTGACGGCGGAGATCGCCGAAGCCGCCAACATGAAGGTTGGCGATACGATCACGGTCCTCATTCTCGGACGCGAGATCGAGGCCCGCGTGGCGGCGCTTCGCAAGGTCGACTTCGGCGGCTTCGGGCCAAACTTCGCCCTGATCTTCAACCCCGCGACGCTTGAGGGCGCGGATCTGCGCAGCGTCGCGATCGCCCGCCTCGGCCGCGATCGCGAGGCGATATTGACCCGCGCGTTGGGCGAGCGGTTTCCCGGCGTGAACGTGATCAGCGTGCGCGAGCAACTCGACGCGGCCGCGGCGCTGTTCGACCGACTGGCGCTGGCGGTTCGCGGCGCCGCCGCGGTCGCCGGCTTGGCGGGCCTGCTCGTGCTGGCTGGAGCGATCGCGGCGGGCGCCAGGGCTCGCGGACGAGAGGCCGCGACGCTCAAGGTGCTGGGCGCGCCCCGCCCCCAGATCCTGCTGGCCTATGTCATCGAGTACGGGGCCGTCGGCCTCATCGCCGGCGCGGCCGGCGTTCTGTTCGGCTTCGCCGCGGCCTGGCCCGTCGTGGTCAAGGTGTTCGAGGCGAGCTGGAGCGTCGATTGGAATGGCGTGCTTTTGCTGCTGGTCGGCGCGACCTCGCTGACCACGGTCGGCGGCCTGATCGCGGCGAGCGTGGCCTTGTCCCAGCGCCCCGCGCCGGTCTTGCGCGGCGAATAGGACCTCTCCGCGGCGCTGGGAAGGCCTCCGGAGGTCAGCGCCCTCCCGACCGCGCGACGACGAAGTAGAGCCCCGCGAGAAGGGTGCAGATCGCGCCCACGATGCTGGTGGCGTAGACGCTGGCGACGAAGAAATGCAGCCAGTCGAGCTTGACCATGGCGAAGTTGCGCCAGAGCAGCAGCGCGACGCTTCCGAGATAGCCCGACGCGTCCGCGACGTAGATCAGGAATCCGGCCGTGCCAACACGGCCGCTGTAGGCGACCATCCGGTCGAACAACATGGCGTTGAAGGGCGTGTAGGCCATGTAGAGCCCCGCCCCCGTCGCGATCATCCACGCGAGCGGAGACAGATGCCCCGCCTGGAAGGCGAGGGTCGCCGCGCCAAGAAGGACGAAGCCCGCGAAGATCACCCCGTGCATCACCAGAAGCGCGCGAAGATTATCCTTCACCAGCATCACGGCGCCGAGAACTCCAAGAGCGATGATCGCCACCGGAAGCTCGCTGGCCGTGAACACGTCCGAAGCCTTGCCGAACCCGAGGGCGGTCCAGAGCTCGGCGGCGAAATTGTCGCGGAAATCTCGAAGG
>CAKZJK010000117.1 GCA_936942565.1 uncultured Caulobacter sp.
GGTGGTGGCCACCGGCTCCATCTTGGCCAGGCGCTTCATGCGCGACTGGGCCTGGGCGGCCTTGGAGGCCTTGGCCTTGAAGCGGTCGACGAAGGCCTGCAGGTGGGCGCGCTCGGCGTCCTGCTTGGCCTTGGCGGAGAGTTGCAGGCGGGCCTTCTCGGCGCGGCGCTTCTCGAAGTCGTCGTAGCCGCCGACATAGAGCTCCAGCTTTCCGCCGGCCAGATGCAGCATGTGCGTGCAGCTGTTGTTCAAGAGTTCGCGGTCGTGGCTGACGATCAGGGCGGTGTGCGGGTACTTCTGGAGGCGGGCCTCCAGCCAGAGCGCGCCTTCCAGGTCGAGATAGTTGGTCGGTTCGTCCAGCAGCAGCATGTCGGGCTCGGCGAACAACGCCGCGGCCAGGGCCACGCGCATGCGCCAGCCGCCTGAGAACTCGCTCATCGGCCGGGCCAGGTCGTCCTGGGTAAAGCCCAGGCCCACCAGGATTTCGGAGGCCTTCGACGGCGCGGCGTCGGAATCGATCTCGATCAGACGGCCCCAGATCTCGCCCATCTCCTCGGGATCGGCGGTTTCCAGGCGCGTCAGCAGGCCGTGGCGCTCCTCGTCAGCCTCCAGCACCGTGTCCAGAAGGGTGACGGGCGTGGCCGGGTGCTCCTGGTCCACCGAACCGATGCGCGCCGCCTTGGGCAGGCTGATCTCGTCGTCGCCCGCGTGCAGCTGGCCCAGGATCAGCTTGAACAGCGTGGACTTGCCCACGCCGTTGCGGCCGATCAGGCCGACCTTCGCGCCAGGCGGCAGGCTGACGCTGGCGTGGTCGAAGAACTTCCGTCCCCAGGCGTTGAACGTCAGGTCGTTGATCTGCAGCATTTATGTGAAGCTTACGCGGTGGGGTTGGCGAGGGCGGGGCGCCCGGCTATAAGCCCGCAACCTCCCAATTCACAACTTTTCTGTGAGATCACTGTCGTGACCGAACGTACCTTCTCGATCATCAAGCCGGACGCCACGCGTCGCAACCTGACCGGCGCCATCAACGCGGTGATCGAGGCCGCCGGCCTGCGCATCGTCGCTCAGCGTCGCGTGAAGCTGACCGAAGCCCAAGCCAAGAAGTTCTACGAAGTCCACGCCGAGCGTCCGTTCTACGGCGAACTCGTCGCCCAGATGACCGCCGAGCCGGTCGTCGTCCAGGTTCTGCAAGGCGACAACGCGGTGCTGAAGTACCGTGACGTCATGGGCGCCACGAACCCGGAAAAAGCCGCCGAAGGCACGATCCGCAAGCAGTTCGCCCTGTCGATCGGCGAAAACTCGGTGCACGGCTCGGACAGCCTCGAGAACGCCAAGATCGAGATCGAGCAGTTCTTCACCGAAGACGAAATCGTCGGCTGATCCCAGCCCGACGTTTTTGAGTGTCCGAGAGCGGCCGGATCGGTGACGATCCGGCCGTTTTCTTTTGTCTTGGGGTCTGGCGATGAAGTCCTACGGGCGAGGCGAGGTCATGCTGGCGGTCACGCTGTCGGGCGTGGCCGGCTATGTCGACGCGATCGGTTTCCTCAAGCTGGGCGGCTTCTTCGTCTCGTTCATGAGCGGCAACTCCACGCGGCTGGGTGTCGGCCTGGCGACCGCGCACTGGGCGGCGGTGGCGACGGTGCTGACCCTGGTGGCCTCGTTCGTGGCCGGCGTGGTGCTGGGGGCGCTGACCGCCCGGGGCTTTGGCGAGAACCGCCGCTCGCCCGTGCTGATCCTGGAAGGCGTTTTGCTGGCCGCCGGCGCGACCCTGCTGGGCCTGGGCTACGACACGGCCGGGATCACGGCCGTGGCCATGGCCATGGGGGCCGAGAACGCGGTCTTCCAGAAGAACGGTGACGTCGCCGTCGGCCTCACCTACATGACCGGCGCCCTGGTCAAGGCCGGGCAGCGGATCGCCGGGGCGCTAGTCGGCGGCGAGCCGTCGGACTGGCTGCGCTATGTGCTTCTGTGGACTGGTCTGGCGGCCGGTGGGGCCTTGGGCGCCCTGACCTATGTTACGGTCGGCGCGGCGGCGCTTTGGGTGGCGGTGAGCGTCGTGACCGCCTCCGCCCTGTGGGCCGAGCGGCGCTGGCGGGCGGTCTAGCCGAGAGCCGGAGCGCGGCTCATCCGGCGCGCCGCCATCCAGCCGCCGGCGATCAGCGCCGCGGCCGCGAGGGCCAGGGCGATGGCCACCGCGGGATCGGTGCGCAGGAGCTCGAGATTGCGGGCGGCCAGATAGCCGGGCGCGAGCAGTGAGATCACCCAGATCGGCGCCGATAGGATGCTTGCCACCTGGAAGCTCCAGCCCCGCGTGCGCGACATGCCCGCCAGGATCGGGATGAACGGCCGCGCCGGACCCAGATACCGCGCGGCGGCGATGGCCAGCACGCCATGACGGCGGGTCAGCAGCTTGGCGCGCGCCAGCAGGCGGCGCTTGCCGGCGAAGAGTAAGCGTGTGGCGCGGCGGCCGCCCAGGCCTCGGCCCATCAGGTAGGAAATGGCGTCGCCCACGGCCGCCCCGGCGCTGCACCACAGGATGGCCTCGACCGGATGCAGCACGCCCTGGGCGACCAGCGCCCCCGCGGCCAGCATGACGCCCAGGATCGGGATCAAGAGGCCCACGACCAGCAGGGCCTCCAGCAAGGTGAAGGCGAACAGGATCGCGCCGGCGAAACCGGCGTTGTCGGCGGCGACTCGGAAGAGATCGGCGATCCAGGCGTCCATGCGGGCTGGTATGCCAAAACAAAGTGACGAAGTTCTGACCCAACAGCCTTTACGGCGTGCGACACGCGGTCCCGTCGCGCCGGCCAGGAAACTTGTGGCCCGCCAAGACGCTATCTCCTGGTGAAGGGCTCGATGACGAGCCGTGGACCACGAGGGCTCCCATGCCGCTGACGAGAAGCAAGGACATCCTGGACGAAGAGTTGATCGGGCAGGGCGGCGCGAAGCTCGGCCACATTCGCGAGACGTTCATCGATCTCGACACCGGACGGATCGAGTTCGTGGTCGTCGAGGCGGCCAGTCTGCTGGGCGGATCCGGCAAGTATCATCCGGTGCCCTGGTCGATCGTGCGCTACGATCCGATGGAGAAGGCGTTCAACGCCGACGTCTCGAAGGATCGGTTCAAGGGCTCGCCGAGCTATGATCGCGATCAGATCCGTAGCACGGGCTACGCCTGGGACGACCAGTCCAACCGCTACTTCGAAGTCCCCGTGGACGTCGTCTAGAGCGTCTGGACGAAGGCCGTCAGGGTCTCGGCGTAGAGCCTGTGCTCCTGCTCGAGGACGCGTTCGGCCAGGCTGTGGTCGTCGTCGTCGGGCAGGATCGGCACGCGGGCCTGACCAAGGATCGGGCCTTCGTCGACGCCGGCCGTGACTAGG
>CAKZJK010000118.1 GCA_936942565.1 uncultured Caulobacter sp.
CGCGAGAATCTGCGCCTGGCCGCGCCGGAGGCCAGTGACGCCATGCTCTGGGAAGCCCTGGAGGACGCCGCCCTGGCCGACAGGGTCCGCGCCGCGCCGGGCGAGCTCGCGGCCTATCTCGGCGACGATGGCGAGCGGCTGTCGGGCGGCGAGCGCCGACGCCTGGCTCTGGCCCGCGCCTATTTGCGGAGCGCGCCTTGGCTGCTGCTGGACGAGCCGACCGAAGGACTGGACGCCGAGACCGAGGCGCGCGTGATCGAAGGCTTGGCGCGACGCCTGGCGCGCACGGGCCAGGGCCTGGTGCTGATCAGCCACCGCCCCGCGCCGATCCGCCTCTGTGGCCGCGTCCTGCGCCTGGGCCAGGCGCCCGCCCATGAAAAAGGCCCGACGGTCGAACCGCCGGGCCTCGTCGCCACGCGCTGAGCCGAGCGGCTATTTCAGGTTGGCCCGGATATGAGTCGCGAAAAGCACGATGGCGAAAGCCGCGAACGCGGCGATCACCATACCCAGATAGGCGGTTTGTCCGTCGGACATGGAGCGTCTCCCTTGATCGAAGACAAGAGCTTGACCCTGGCGACGGCGCCCCGCCTTGACCTGCCTCAAACCACGTCGCCTATAGGGGCCGCGTTTTCGTCGGAGTGCTTGCGCGGATGAAGCCGGCCCGAGGCCTGCCCTCGACCCTGTTCAGCGATCCTCGGCCCACCGCCTATGTCACCGCCCTCGTGGCGGTGATGGCGACGGCCGTCCTGCGCCTTTACCTGCCCGAGGCCTTCACCGCGCCCTCGTCCTTCCTGCTGTTCGTGCCAGCGGTGCTGATCAGCGCGGCCATCGGCGGGGTGGGTCCCGGGGCCTTCGCCACGACCCTGGCCTGGGCGGCGGTTTGGTGGATGACGCGTGACATCCCGTTCAACCTGGTCAGCGGCATCTGCGCGGCGATCTTCCTGTCCACCGGCTTTGGCATGGCCGTCGGCGGCGGCTGGTTCCACGCCACGCGCCGCCGCGCCGCGGCCGTCAACGACCACCTGCGCTCGATCCTCGACACAGTGCCCGACGCCGTGGTGGTCATCGATCGCCAGGGCCTGATGACCTCGTTCAGCCCCGCCGCCGAGCGGATGTTCGGCTGGAAGGAAGCCGAGGTGCTGGGCAAGAACGTCAGCCTGCTGATGCCCGAGCCCTACAAGGCCCAGCACGACGGCTATCTCGATCGCTACGCCCGCACCGGCGAGCGCCGGATCATCGGCTCGGGCCGGGTCGTCGTCGGCAGCCGCAAGGACGGGTCGACCTTCCCAATGGAGCTGGCGGTCGGCGAGACCAAGGGCTCCACGCCCTCGTTCACCGGCTTCATCCGTGATCTGACGGAAAGCCAGGAGACCGAGACCCGTCTGCAGGAGCTGCAGAATGAGCTGGTCCACGTCTCGCGCCTGACGGCCATGGGCGAGATGGCCTCGACCCTGGCCCACGAGCTGAACCAGCCGCTGTCGGCCATCGCCAACCTGCTGACCGGCTCGCGCCGCCTGATGGACCGGGGCCGCGAGGCCGACCAGGCCAAGATCCGAGACGCCATCGACCGCGCCGCCGCCCAGGCCCTGCGAGCGGGCGAGGTGATCCACCGCATGCGCGACTTCGTGCGTCGGGGAGCCAGCGAGCGCGAGACCGAGAGCCTGTCCAAGCTGATCGAGGAGGCCAGCGCCCTGGCTTTGATCGGCGAGAAGGAGCGGCAGGTCGACGTGCGCCTGAACCTCGACCCGAAGGCCGACGCGGTGTGCGCCGACCGTGTCCAGGTGCAGCAGGTGCTGCTGAACCTGATCCGCAACGGCATCGACGCCATGCAGGTCCAGGACCCCAAGAAGCGCGCCCTGCTGATCAGCAGCGCCCTGACCGAGGAGGGCTGGTCGCGGGTCATCGTCGACGACACCGGGCCCGGCATCGCCGACGAGGTGCTCGAGCGCCTGTTCCAGCCGTTCATGACCACCAAGCCGCAGGGCATGGGGGTGGGCCTGTCGATCTCGCGCTCGATCATCGAGGCGCACGGCGGCCGCATCTGGGCCGAGGCAAATCCGGCGGGCGGCGCCCGCTTCTGTTTCACGCTGCCGCCGGCCGAGGACTGGGCCGCTGCCAAGGAGACCGTTGATGAGTGACGCCCCCGTCGTGCACGTGGTCGACGACGACGAAAGCGCCCGCGAGTCCCTGGCCTTCCTGCTGGAGTCGGCCGACTTCGAGGTCGTCACCTACGCCAGCGCCCCGGCCTTCCTGGAAGCCCTGGAGACGGCGACGCCCGGCGTGATCATCACCGACGTGCGCATGCCCGAGATGAGCGGCCAGGACCTGGTCGCCCGCCTGGCGGCGCTCAAGGTGAAGATGCCGATCGTGATGATCACCGGCCACGGCGACATCCCGATGGCGGTCGAGGCCATGCGCTCGGGCGTCGTCGACTTCCTGGAAAAGCCGTTCTCGGAATCGCGGATGCTGGACGCCCTGCAGCGGGCCTTCAAGTCGAGCGAGGCCGCGCCGGTCACCACCGACCAAGCGGCGATCCTCAAGCGCATCGAGAGCCTTTCCGAACGCGAGCGCCAGGTGCTGGACGGCGTGGTCGCCGGCCACGCCAACAAGGTCATCGCCCGGGATCTGGGCATCAGCCCGCGCACGGTCGAGATCTACCGCGCCAAGCTGATGACCAAGATGCAGGCCGACAACCTGGCGGCGCTCGTGCGCATGACGCTGTCGGTGCGGGGGGGAAGTTAGGGGGCGACGCCCGCGCTAGTGCCTCGCCAGCAGCGCCGCGACCTCGCGGCCCAGCGAGTCGTCCAGCAGCGGCTTCTCCACCACGGTGACGTCCTTGACGCCCTGGCGCTGGAAGCGCTGGGCGTCGCTGGTCAGGACGATGGTCGAGCGGCCGGGAACGGGCGCCGGCAGCGGCGCCGAGCCGTCGTCGATGATCACGCAGGCGGCGGCGCGACACTCCAGGCAAGACGCGCAGCCGTCGGCGCACGGCGGGGCCGTCACGCTGTAGCCCTCGGTTTCCAACGAAAACCGCAACGCCTCGCGCAGGGGCTCGTCCGAAACGAGCAGAAGGATCAAGGGCCGGACGTCGCCGTCCGACAGGTCGGGCCGGTCGCACATGGCTTCGAACATCGCAGCCGGGGCCGTCGCCGGCTTTGATCCGCATCAAACCGGGTTTGTAAAGGGGCGTCGCATAAGGGGTTTCCCTTAGCGAGGCTTCCTTAGGCGGCTCCCCCGAATTTCGCGACTTTTGCTTTGGCGCAATAACCCTCTGGCAACGAGGGGTTTCCAATGCTGTCTCCGATCCGCACCCAGAGCTTCGAACCGACCGTCCACCTCGATGGCGGTCTCGACGCCGTTCTCGCCATGCCGTGCGCCTGCCCGCGCTTCGCCCGCGACGAGGAGATCTTCGGAGAAGGCGAAACCGCCGACTACGTCTACCAGGTCGTCTCGGGCGCGGTCCGGACCTACCGCATCCTTCGCGACGGCCGCCGCCAGATCGACGAGTTCCACTTCGCCGGCGACCATTTCGGCCTGGAGTTGGGCGAGGCCCACCGCGTCACGGCCGAGGCCATGACCGACACCACCATCCGCATGATCCGCCGCGGGGCGCTCAGCGACCTGGCCGCCCGGCGAGGCGACGCGGCCCGCGCGATCCTTCGCCTGACGGCCGAGGGCCTGCAGCGCAGCCAGGACCACGTGCTGATGCTGGGCCGCCGCTCGGCCTGCGAACGGGTCGCTGGCCTGCTGCTCGACATCGCCGAGCGCACCCACGCCAAGGCCGAGCTGGACGTGCCCATGAGCCGCCAGGACATGGCCGACTATCTGGGCCTGACCATCGAGACCGTCTCGCGCACCCTGACCAGCCTGCAGGACGAGGGCCTGATCGCCCTGCCCAGCGTCCGCCACGTGGTGCTGCAAGACCGCCGCGCCCTGGAGCGGATGACGGCCTAATGAGCTGTCATCCTGGCCAAGCGCGCAGCGCGCCGAGCCGGGACCGCCGGAAACGCCGGCGCCTGTCGCGGTCCCGGGCCTTCGCTGCGCTACGCCCGGGATGACAGGAAATCTCAGACCCCGCCCTCGTCGCTGCGCTCCAGCCCCGCGATCGTCGCTTCCCGCTGGGGACCGACGTCGCTGACCGAGCGCAGCACCGCCTGCCGCAAGGCGTAGGCCAGCATCGCCAGCAGGATCAGGGCGTTCAGCACGAACGGTCCCCAGCCCACCTTTTCGTAGAGCAGCACGAACAGCGGCGCGACGACCACGTTCAGGCCGTTGATCGCCGCGATCGCGCCCGCCGCCCTGCCCGCAGCAGCGCAGCAGCCGTCTGCGCCGGAAGCCGTCGTGCAGGAGGCCGAGACGCCCAGGACCGAGTCCGAGAAGACTCCGCGACGTTCGACCGTTCGCGAGAAGGTCAGCTT
>CAKZJK010000119.1 GCA_936942565.1 uncultured Caulobacter sp.
GGGGTTCCCGCCACAAGGGCGGGAATGACGGTTGGTTAGAGTTGGCGAATGTTGGTGGCTCAGCTCAATCCAGCGCCCGGTACTTGAACCCTCGGAACCGCGCGGAGCCCTTGCCCGCCGTGTAGATCCCCGGCTTCAACATGAGAAAGCCGCCGCGGACGTTGTGGTGGTAGCCGCTGACCTCCATGCCGCGGTCGAAGCGCTTCCAGGTCTTGCCGCCGTCCCCGCTGGTGTGGAAGGCGACGATGTGGCGGGTGTTGCGCAGCCTCATCAGCATCCTGGCGCCGTGCGGATTGGCGGGGCGGCCGCGCTCGATGCCGTACTGGTGGGTGACGAAGTTCTTCTCGTCGAAGCCCAGGCCGCAATAGAGCTGGCGGTCGTAGAACAGGATCAGGCCGGCGCGGGTCTCGGGATCGACCTCGATCTCGCACTCGATCTCATAGGCCTGGTCACCGTTGACGAAGATCAGCGGCGCGCCGCTGGACGGGGCCTCGCCCGCGCCCTTCAGGGTCAGGACGCCGCCGGCGCGGGTGATGCGCCGGTGCTCGTCCGGACGCGGATCGAAGAAGTTCCACTGCACGCCGTACTTGTCGGTCGAGAAATCGTCCGACAGCGCCATGCCGTGCGGGCCGGGCTTGCCGCCTTTCGGCTTTGGGATGGGCTGGCTGAGATCGCCGCCGCCAATGTCGAACCATCCGTCGGCGGTCCAGGTGACGGGGGCCAGCAGGGTCTGGCGGCCCAGGGTGTAATAGCCGTTCTCGTAGCCGTGATAGACGGTCCACCAGTCGCCGGGCGTCGGGCCCTCGACCAGGGTGGCGTGGCCGCGCGACCACCATTTCTCGGCGTTGTCGACGGTGCGCACCAGCGGGTTGCGCGGATGGTCCTCCCAGGGGCCGGCCAGGGACTTGGCGCGCGCCACGATGACCATGTGCCCGGTCGGCGGGCCGGCCGTGCCGCCGACGGCGGTGATCATGTAGAAGTACTGGCCGCGGCGCATGACCTTGGGCCCCTCGGGCGAGAAGCCCTCGACGTCCCAGTCGTCCGGATAGCGCCAGGGATTGTAGACGTGCTCGGGCTGGCCGACGGTCGAGAGGCCGTCGGGCGCCAGCTTGATGCGATCGCCGCCGGAGAGGAACAGCCAGCGCTCGCCCGTCTCGTCGACGATATGGCCGGGGTCGATGTAGCGGGGCAGCTTCAGGTCGATCGGCTCGGACCACGGGCCCTCGATCCTGTCGGCCCAGATCACGTAGCTGGTGTTGTTGTTCGGCTTTTTGGCCGGCAGGTAGATGTAGTAGCGGCCCTTGTGCTTGCAGAGCTCGGGCGCCCAGATCGAGCCGACATTGGTCTTCAGCGTCGTGGTGACCGGCGTCCAGTTCACCAGGTCGCGGCTGTGCCAGATCAACAGGCCCGGATAGGCGTCGAACGAGCTGTGGGTCATGTAGTAGTCGTCGCCGTCCTTCAGGATCGACGGGTCGGGATGGTCGCCGGCCAGGATCGGATTGAGGAAGGTCCCGTCGCCCAGGTCGGCCTTGCGCTGGCCCTCGATCCCCTTGGCCCAGGTCGGGCCGGTGGAGGACCTCGCGGGCAGGGCTCCCATCTGGGCGGCTTCGGTCGAAACGGGCAGGGCGGCTAGGCCCGCGCCGGTCAGCAGCGAGCCCAGCGCGCCGCGGCGGTTGATGTCGACCATGGGGTACTCCTCCCGAACACGGACTTGTCTCTTTGGCGTTCACTTAGCGGGAAGCCGGCGATCGTGTCCACCGGTGTCATTCTTATTCGTGTTTGATTTTCATCATGTTTTTTGAGCAGCCCAGCGCGGGCGATAACAACGTAGACGACCTGGAAATCCGCACAAAAAACGCCCGGGGGGTGAAGCCCGGGCGTTTGTCGCTGCAATCTTCCCCCGGGGGGATTTGGACTGCTAGCCCTCCATCGCTTCCAGTTCGCGACCACGGGTTTCGTGGATCAGCTTCTGGACCAGGAAGAACGAGATCACGGCGCTGACGGCGTAGAAGCCGTAGGTCGCCGGCAGGCTGGCCTTGGCCATGGCCGGGAAGCTGAACGAGATGGCGAAGTTGGCCATCCACTGGGCGAAGCCGGCGACGGCCAGGGCCGAGCCGCGCATCTGGTTGGGGAACATCTCGCCCAGCATCACCCACATGACCGGACCCCAGGAGAGGTTGAAGAAGATCACGTAGAGGTTGGCGGCGACCAGGGCGATCGGGCCGACGCTCCCGTCAAGGTGCAGGGCGCCGTTGACCGTGGTCGCGGTCGAGAAGCACCAGGTCAGGACGCCCAGGGTCACGGCCATGCCGACCGAGCCGATCAGCAGCAGGGGCTTGCGGCCGATCTTGTCGATCAGGGCGATCGCGGCCAGGCAGGCCAGGATCGACAGCGCGCCCGACAGGATGTTGATCTTCAGGCTGTCGTCCTCGGTGAAGCCCACCGACTGCCACAGCACCGAGCCGTAGTAGAAGACGATGTTGATGCCGACCAGCTGCTGGAACACGGCGAGCACGAGGCCGGCCCACAGGATCGGGCGGATCTTCTTGCTCACCGGATCCAGCAGGTCCGAGAACTTCGGCTTGTGGTCGGCGCTCAGCGAGGCGCGGATCTCGGCGACCTTGGCCGCGCCGGCTCCGGCGCCGAACAGACGCGACAGGATGGCTTCGGCCTTGGCGTCCTGGCCCTTGGCGACCAGGTAGCGGGGGCTTTCCGGAATGCCCAGCAGGCACAGGAAGAAGACCCCGGCCGGAATGACCTGCATCCAGAACATCCAGCGCCAGGCGGGCAGGCCCAGCCAGAACGCGGCGGTCGAGCTGCCGGCGGTGTGGGCCAGCGCGTAGTTGGCAACGAACGCGCCGGTCAGGCCGGTGATGATCATGATCTGCTGCACCGAGGACAGGCGGCCGCGGATGTTCGCGGGCGTGACTTCGGAAATGTAGACCGGGCACAGCACGCTGGCCGCGCCGACGCCCAGGCCGCCGATCAGGCGGAAGATGACGAAGATGGTCGAGGTGTGCGCCGCCCCGGTGCCCAGGGCGCTGATCATGAACAGCACGGCCGAGATGATCATCACGGTGCGGCGGCCCCAGACGTCGGCCAGGCGGCCCGCCGCGAACGCGCCAATCGCGCAGCCGATCAGGATCGCCGCCACGTTCAGGCCGGTGCCGAATTCGGTGAGGTTGAAGGCGCTGTTGAGGCCCTCTTGCGTGCCGTTGATGACGCCGCTGTCGTAGCCGAACATGAAGCCGCCGATCGTGGCGACGGCGACGATCGCGGCGACGAAGGCCATGTTCACCTTCGTCCCGTCAGCGCTCATGCCCGCGCTGGGGCCGGCGTTGGATACACTTGCCACAGGTTTCCTCCCATTGGGCCTACTCCGGCCCGTTGACGCCCCTACGGCCCCTTAAGGGGCCCTGGTTTGGCGCGACCTTAGTGTTACCGGTATCAGCACGCAAGCGCGGGTTCTGGCGACCGTTTACTCGCGCGTGGGACTCACCTCCGACCCCATCGATAGCAGCCGGTCGAACATTGCGGAAAAGACATTTGTGTTGGCGGCGAAACACGGGTCTAACGGCGAGGCATCGCATTTTACAGATGTACTTTTTGTAATCTTCCGCGCGCGAGGCGCGCGGCCGGGCTTTTGGGGAATCCTTTGCGCTTGAAGCACGCCTTGCTCGCCGCTGTCGCCGCGCTGTCGCCCGCCGTGGTTCAGGCCCAGACCGCGCCAGCCGCGCCCAAGGCCCCAGCCCCCAATACTCAAGCCAAGGACGCGCCGACGGCGGTCGAAGGGGTGACCATCACCTCCGACTCGACGGCCATGCGCACCTCGATCGATCGCCGCAGCTACAGCGTCGCCAACGACCTGTCGGCCAAGACTGGCTCGATCGCCGACGCCCTGCGCAACATCCCTTCGGTCGAGGTCGACGTGCAGGGCAATGTCAGCCTGCGTGGCGATTCCAACGTCACGATCATGATCGACGGCAAGCCTTCGGGCATGTTCTCGGGCGACGGCAAGGCCGACGCCCTGCAGTCGCTGCCGGCCGACCAGATCGACCGGGTCGAGGTGATGACCAACCCGTCGGCCGCCTATCGCCCGGACGGCTCGGCCGGGATCATCAACCTGATCACCAAGAAGACCCAGAAACCGGGCGTGAACGGCACGGTGCGCCTGAACGTCGCCCCGAACGGCCGCTACAACGGCGGCGTCACCGCCACGCGCCGCGAAGGCAAGCTGACCCTGTCGGGCGACGCCGGCTATCGCCACGACACCCAGAAAGCCGCCCAGGAGATCGACCGCGAGGCGCTGGACAAGGCCAGCGGCCAGTTCCTGCCCAGCCGCTTCGACGCCGACCAGGACAACAAGGGCGGCGCCCTGACCCTGCGCGGCGGCGCCGACTACGATCTCGACAAGCA
>CAKZJK010000120.1 GCA_936942565.1 uncultured Caulobacter sp.
GGGCGGCGTTGTCGAGCCGCGAGCCCAGGGCCTCGAAGCTGTCGGGCAGGTCGGCCTGGGGATCGACGATGACCGGCACGCCGGCCTTGGCGATCTCGGGCGCGACCGTCCAGCCTTCCTCGACGCCTTCCAGGACGACCTTGATCCGCTCCTCGGCCGCCAGCTTCAGCGCTTGGCGGATGTCGGCGGCGCGGGAGACGCGGATCAGCAGCGGGATCTTGCCCTGCACGACCGGGATCAGGGCCTGGAGGTCCAGCCGCGAGAGGCCGAAGTCGCGGGTGGCGCCTTGCTCGAACGCCGCGCGGCGGGCGGCGAAGGCGCGGGCGTCCTCGAGGGCCGAGCGGATCAGGACGAGGTCCGCGCCCCGCGAGCCGCCGGCCGCCCGCGCGCCGCTCTCGCCCAGCGAGACGGTGACCGCCAGCTTGGAGGCCTCGACGATGTCCGGCGCGCCGGCCTTCAGCTGAATGAACGCCGCCTGGCCGCCGAACAGCGGCGGATCGCCGTCTCCGGTCTTGCCGGCGGTCATCTCCTCGACCACGCCGTCGTCGGCGTGTTCGTGAGCGCCGCCGCCCGTCCCGGTCAACACCGGCGTCACCGCCGAGCTGGTGATCCCGCCGTCGCGAGCCAGGCCCAGGAAGGTCGAGGCCGGGTTGATGCCGTAGCTGATGTCGAAGGCCGCGGAGAGCGCGTTGCCGGTGCCGTCGTCGCGGGTCTCGCGCACGCCGCTGACCTCGGACGCGCCGAGGTTGGAGGACGGCGCGACGAAGCCCGGGGTGACCACGCCGCCCTTGGCGTCGATCACCTTGGCTCCGGCCGGAACCGTGATGTTGGCGCCGAGGGCGGCGATCTTGCCGTCCTTGATCACCAATGTCCCGTTCGGGATCGTGGCGCTGGAGACCGGCTCGATGCGGGCGTTGACGATGGCCACCGTCTGGGCGGCCGCCGGAAGGGCCAGGGGGAGGGCGAGCGCGCAGGCGGCGCTGGCGAGAAGCAGAGACCGGATCATCAGTTGAACGCTCCCTGGCCGGGTTGGCCGAGCTCGAAATCGGACTTGGGCTGGAAGCGCGCGTCCTTGCGGTCGTAGATCAGCGCGCCGTCGATGAAGACCTTCTCGGCCTGGGCGTAGACGCTGAACGGATCGCGGCTCCAGACCACGATGTCGGCGGCCTTGCCGGGCTCGAGGCTGCCGGTCTTGTCGCCGATGCCCATGGCCTTGGCCGGATTGGCCGTGATCCACTTGATCGCCTCGGCGCGCGGGATGTCGATGCCCAGCTTCGCGCCGGCGGCCATGGCGACGGCGGCTTCCTGGTTCAGCCGCTGGGTCATGATCGGATCGTCCGAGTGGATCACGACGCAGGCGCCGTTCTTCCAGAGGATGGCGGCGTTGGCGTCGATGCCGTCCAGGCTTTCCATCTTGAAGCCGGTCCACGAGGCCCAGGTGGCCGAGCAGATACCTTCCTTGGCCAGCAGGGGCGCGATCTTGTAGCTCTCGATCGCGTGGTGGAACATCGTGATCTTGTAGCCAAACTCCTTGGCGATATCGATCATCA
>CAKZJK010000121.1 GCA_936942565.1 uncultured Caulobacter sp.
GCGGTGATCGCCGTCAGCTTGGCGAACGTCAGGTCATGATCGATCTGGGCCGAGACGCCCTTGCCCGACAGGTCGTTGCTGGGGTCGGTATTGAAGATGACGTTGCGGTCGAAGACCTTGGTCGTGTCGCTGATAGGCTTCTTCAGCACGGCGCCGATCGCCAGGGTGGCCGGGCCGTTCAGGATCGAGCTGACCGCGCAGCAGGTCTCGTTGATCTTGTTGTAGTCGGCGATGAAGCGGACCGAGGTCTTGTCGGTCGGCTCCCACAGCACGTCGCCGCGGATCGACCAGCGGTCGCGGTCGTTGACGTCGCTGCCGGTGGTCAGGATGGTGAAGAAGCCGTCGCGCTTGTTCAGGCTGCCCGACAGACGCACCGCCAGGGTGTCGCTGAGCGGACCGGTGAAGGTGCCCTTGATCTGGCGGGTGTTGTAGTTGCCGATGGTGGCTTCAAGCTTGCCGCCGGCCTCGAACTGCGGGCGCTTGGTGACGATGCTGATCGCGCCGGCCGACACGTTCTTGCCGAACAGGGTCGATTGCGGACCGCGCAGCACTTCGATGCGCTCGACCTCGGGAAGGTCGTCCAGCGCGGCGGCCGAGCGGCTGCGGTAGACGCCGTCGATGAAGACGCCGACCGAGCTTTCGATGCCGTCGTTGCCGTTGCCGTTGCCGAAGCCCCGGATGATGAAATTCGTCTGACCGGTGGCGTTGAATTGCGAGACTTTCAGCGACGGCACGACCGATTGCAGGTCGATCAGGTCGCGGACCTGGGCCCGCTCGATGGTTTGTTGACCGGTGACGGCGACCGAGATCGGCACGTCCTGGAGGGTCTGCTCCCGCTTGGTGGCGGTGACGACGATCTCTTCGACGGCGTTGGTGTCAGCGGGTCTGGTTTGTTGCGCGAAGGCGGGGGCGGCGATGGCGAGCGCCAGGGCCGAAACCCCCAGCATCTGGACGTTTCTCATTGGTAACTCCCTGATGTGTTTTATTTTTATCCGCGCGTCTTCCCGCTTCGGCTCGAGCTTGGCCGAAGTTCCTGGAGGGAAGGGCGGTTTTCTTGACGTTGGGTAAGGGCTGCCTCGGCCGGCCGCCCGTACCGCGCGTGGCGGTCGGAAAAACCGGACCTTGGATGCGGACATTGTCCGTCATTTTTCGCCCCAAGCCTGCACGGTCTTGCATCCCGTACTGAGCTGGGGAGAAATCTAACATGCTCTCGATATTCTAGTGCAAGTTAGAAATTATCCGATTGATCGCGCCCCCGTTCGGGTAGAGCTTCGCGAACCGGCGATTTTTCGACGCAGAATCGAAACGGCCGGGTGGAGGAAGCGACCATTGTCGAGGGCGGGGGAACCCCTGACGCCGGCGGACGAGGCCAGGCCTATGGCCCAAAGCCAGAAGTCCCTGAAGAAGCGCGAGGCGATCCTGCGCGCCGCCATCAAGATCATCAACGCCAAGGGCTTCGCGGCCGCGACCATGACCGATATCGCCGCCGCGCTCGATCTGCGCGACGCGGCGCTCTACTACTATTTTCCCAACAAGCAGGCCCTGGCCTTCGCCGGGCATCATCAGTCCTTGGACCGTTTCGAGGCGATCCTGCTGGCCGTCGACGCCGGCGGCGGCAAGGGCTTGTGCAAGCTGCGCCGCCTCTTTCGCGCGGTGCTGGACGACGCGGTGGATAACGGGCCGCAGCTGTATTTCGGCGACAACTCCTATCTCGACGCGGCGCAGCGCGAGGCGATCGAGACCCGCACCGCCGAGCTTCGCAAGACGTTGGAGCGGTTCCTGGAGGAAGGCTTGGCCGACGGCACCATCGCGCCCTGCGAGCCGCCGCTGGTGGTGCAGCTCTTGGTCGGCATGCTGATCTGGCTGGTCAAGTGGACGCCGCAGACGCCAGGCCTGACCAACGAGCGCCTGTTGGAGGCGATCGAAGCCATGGCCCTGCGCGGACTGGCGCGAAACTAGGGCAGGCCGAGTTCGGCGCGCGCCTTGCGAGTCAGTTTGGCCGCGATCAGGCCGTGGGCGGTCTTCACCCAGTCGGCGACCTCGTCGGCGTCCAGCGCCGCGAGATCGGCGAAATGCACCCACTTGGCGCGCGCCAGATAAGGGGCCGGCGCGGCCTGGCCCGACTCGGTCAGGACCTCGAACGCCACGTCCGAGGCCTTGAACGAGACGCCGCCGCCCAAGGTCACGCCCGAGCCTCGGACGGCGAACATCTTGCCGCCGACCTTGAAGACGTGGTCATCGCCCCACTGGATCGACAAGGCCGCGCCCGGCAAGGCCAGGCACGCCGCGTCGAAGGCCTCAGGCGACATCAGGCCTCGACGCCCCCAGGGACGCCCAAGCCGATCGGGCAGACGACGCCCGTGCCGCCGATGCCGCAATAGCCGTTCGGGTTCTTGGCCAGGTACTGCTGGTGGTAGTCCTCGGCGAAGTAGAACGGGCCGGCGGCGGCGATCTCGGTGGTGATGGAGCCGAGACCCTTGGCCGACAGCGCCTGCTGGTAGGCTTCCTTCGACTCGACGGCCGCGGCGGCCTGGGCGTCGTTGGTCACATAGATACCCGAGCGGTACTGGGTGCCGATGTCGCCGCCCTGGCGCATGCCCTGGGTCGGGTCGTGGTTTTCCCAGAAGGTCTTCAGCAACGCCTCGTAGGTGACGACCTTGGGATCGAACACCACCAGCACCACCTCGGTGTGGCCGGTGCGGCCCGTGCAGGTCTCTTCATAGGTCGGGTTCGGCGTGATCCCGCCCGCATAGCCGGCGGCGGTCACGTAGACGCCCGGGATCTTCCAGAAGATGCGCTCGACGCCCCAGAAGCAGCCCATGGCGAAGATCGCCGTCTCCAGACCGTCCGGATAGGGACCCTTCAGGGCGTGGCCGTTGACGAAGTGCGTCTCGGCGGTGGGGATCGGCTCGGCGCGGCCGGGCAGGGCCGTGTCGGCGGTGGGCATCTCGAGGGTTTTCTTCAGCGACAGCATTGGCGGGCCTCTCGAAGGCTGGAATGTCTTGGGCCCCGATATAGGCGTTCGCGCGCCCGGTTTCACCCCGCGATGAAGAGGCGTACTTTGTTCGCTTGCCCTGCGACGGTCCCTGAGTATATTGCGCGCCTTCCCGCGCCGGGGGTCTCAACCACCCCCGACTCGCATGCGCTGGTGAGGTGGCCGAGTGGTTGAAGGCGCACGCCTGGAACGCGTGTATAGGGGAAACTCTATCGAGGGTTCGAATCCCTCTCTCACCGCCACGCACTTTCAATGAAATCAATGGGTTAGTTGCGGCGTGCGTGCCGTCTTCGCCGCGCATGGCGCGCGCTCCGTTGGAGGCCGCGATGGGGTGGAAGGCGTCATCAGCGCCTAATGGCGCGGTGTGCCCGCGGGCCCGCCTTGCTCCAGTTGTCGACAATCGAGGTTGGGCTCTTGTCTCGCGGGGCTGCCCGAATCCAATCGTTCCATTCTCGATCTCATAATCGCCAATTTCAGCAACGATTTCCACTTTCTCCTGGCGCGCGGAAACGCTCAGAGTGCGGAAAATAAGGTGGTCTTTAACGCGCCTTCGCTTTCCGACAAGTTCACTCTGTTCCGATTTGTGGACATCCGTTTCAGCAAATGACTATCATGTGAATCCGCCGCCCGCTTCCGCGCTCCGCCCGATTGGCGTGGGCGTCGAGGCCACCCGCTCTTTGGCCTTCGGATTTCGCGCTTGGACTACGACAAGGTCTTCCACGCCACGCATCCCAGCGCGATGGTCGGCGCCAGCAACCGGGACCTGCGCGATCGGTACCTGATCGAAGACCTGTTCCTCCCGGGAGCGGTCAGGCTCAACTACCTGCATCAGGAGCGTCTCGTGATTGGCGGCGCCACGCCGCTGGGCGAGGCCCTCGCGCTGCCCGCGATCGCCGAACCGCCCTCCCAGGCGGGACAGCCGTTTCTCGCGAGCCGCGAGATGGGCGTCGTCAATATCGCGGACGACGCGGGATGTGTCTGGGTGGACGGGCGGCGCTTCGTTCTGGAGCCGTTGGACGCGCTCTATATCGCGCGAGGCGCCGTCGACGTCCGGTTCGAAAGTGTCGATCCGGCGCGGCCGGCGCGCTTCTATCTCGCCTCGACGCCCGCTCACGCCGCCTTCGAGACCAAGCTGGTGTCCACGGCGACCGCCATCCCGCTGGAGCGGGGCGCGCGCGAGACCGCCAATCACCGGGTCATCCACCAGCTGGTCGTGCCGGGCGTCTGCGCCTCGGCGCAGCTGCTGCTGGGCTTGACCATCCTGCGGCCGGGCAGCGTGTGGAACACCATGCCGCCGCATCTGCACGACCGCCGGTCGGAGGCTTACCTCTATTTCCGCCTCGCCGAGGATGGACGGGTGGTCCACTTCATGGGCGAGCCTGACACCACCCGAAGCCTCGTGGTGGCCAACGAACAGGCTGTGATCTGTCCGCCTTGGTCAGTCCATTGCGGCGTTGGCGCCGGCAGCTACGCGTTCATCTGGGCGATGGGCGGCGAGAACCTCGACTATCACGACATGAACGTGCTCGACATCTGCCAGCTACGGTGAGGCGGGGCGGCGAAAACAGGGGAGGGTGAACATGCACAAGCGCGACTTCATGAAGGCGGCGCTCGTCGGCGCGGCGTCCGTGGGCGGCGGCGCGATGGCGGCGGCCGCCAAGCCCGCTCCCGTCCAGATCGATGACCGCGCCTACATGGCCGGCCTGCTGGAGAGGATCGCCAGCCCCGTCCTGTCGGCCATGTCGAAGGGCGAGCTGAAGAAGACCTTCCCGCTGGAGCTCAGCCCCACCTGGGATGGGCGCGATCCCAGCGTGGCCTATCTGGAGTGCTTCGGGCGGATGATCTCGGGGGTATCGCCTTGGCTGGCTTTGCCCGAGGACGCCACGCCCGAGGGCAAGGTCCGCAAGCGGCTCGCCGAGCAAGCGCTTCAGGCCTACGCGCATTCGGTGGATCCCA
>CAKZJK010000122.1 GCA_936942565.1 uncultured Caulobacter sp.
TGGGCGCGGAGATTGGAAAGGCCCTGGCGCGTGATGCGGTAGGGCCCGCCGTCCTGGCTGGCGATCAGCCGTTTGCGCCTCAGCGACTGGAAGACGCCGACCGTGCAGTCGGTCAGGGCCCAGCCGTCGCGGGTAATGCAAGGCGCCGCGACGATCTTGCCGTTTTCGTCGCGTTCGAGTTCGATCCGGCCGCCCTGGGCCAGCGCGTGCAGCGTCCTTTGCTGCGGTTTTGAGATGTTCAAGGGATTGTCCGAGAGATCGAGGCATACGATCGCGCGTCCACCAGCGGGAACACGCGGGCGGTGCGGGCCTAACGACTTTCGAACCTAGGTTCGGAGCCTGCTAGGCCCGGACCTCGCGCACAATCTCGGACATGAACCACACTGGGTTTCGGACGGGGCCGAGCATGACGTAACCGGCGCCGGAGCTCAAGCGCCCTACTTCTTCGGCTTCGCCGGCGTGGTCTGGGACACCTTCACCGGCGCCCCCTGCTGGCGGGCGTCGTTGACCAGGCTGGCGCAGTCGGCGTCCTTGGCCTCGCCGGCGGTGAGGAAGGGCAGCAGCAGGGCCGCGGGATTGACCAGCGAGGCCAAGGCAGCGGCGACGCCGCCTTGACCGACCGCCTTGCTGGGATCGAGGCCGATCTTCGGCGCCAGGAACGGGCCCTTGATCGTGATCGGAATGAACAGGCGCACCAGGCGCGGCTTCTTGCTGTCACCCTCGATGCGGAAGTCCATCCGCTCGGTCGCCAGGTTGATCGTGCCGCGCCCGCGCGCCAGCACCACGCCGGTGTCGGCGACAAGGTGGTTGGTGGTCATGACCCCGTCCTTGACCGAGAAGTCGGCGACGGCGCAGCGCACGGGCGTCTCCTTGTCGCTCTTGGACAGCAACAGGATCAGGCCCTTGGAGGCGTTGACGCCCAGGAGCTCGGCGAAGGCCTGGCGCATCTGGCCGCGCGGCGCGACGAGCGTCACCTCGCCATTGGCGGTCGAGGCGGCGCGATGGACGCTGTTGCCGACGCCGGTCAGCTTGGCGCGGGCCATCACCGATCCCGAGATCGCCGGCTTGCCGTCGCTCTGGATGGGAATGAACTCCTCTATCCGGCCGTTGGTCAGGCGTACGTCGAGATCGGTGCGGGGGACGGCCGGGCGCGCGTCCAGGCGGACCTTCCCTCGCAGGTCGCCGCGCGAAAAGGTGAAGGCCAGCGGGTCCAGGGTCAGCACGCCGTCTTCGAGCAGTGCGTCGACGCTGACCTTGCGCAGCGGCAGGTTGGGGGCGTTCACGGCTTCGGCGCGATAGCTGACCTTGGCGTCCATGGCGCGGACGCGTTCGACCTGCAGCGTGGCGTCGGGCAACAGGCGCTGGGTGGCGTCGCGCTGGGCGGCCTCGACCTTCTGGCCGGCCGAGGCGGTCTCGCCGCGACCCGTGGCCGGCGCGGCCCCCACCAGGCTGCCGAGGTCGTCGAAGTCGAGGCGCTTGGAGCGCAGCTCGGCTTCCAGATAGGGCCGCTCGCGCCCGGTCAGGACGAAGAGATCGCCGGCGATATCGCTGTCGCCGATGCGGCCGGTCAGCTTCTGGAAATCGTAACGCGGGCCCTTGCGGACCATGTGGCCCGAGACCTGATAGGGCGGCGTGTTGGGCAGGGTCAGGCCCGTCAGGTCATGCAAGCGGTTCAGGTCGGCGCCGGATACGGTCAGGTCCGTCTCGAAGCGGCCCAGGTCGAAGGGCTTGGTGACCTGGCCGTGGGCGACGATCCGCGTCGATCCGGCCCGCACCTGGGCGTCGAACGGATAGGGGCGGCTGGGCGAGATGTTCAGCAGCGGCCCGCCGCTGATCTCGGCTGTGAAGGCGGACTGGTTGAGGGTCCCGTTCCCCTCCAGCACGAAGCGGCCGCCGCGCGCGCCGGCCCGTTCCTGGGCGTTGACCGTGCCGACGAACAGGGTCCCGCGCTGTCGGTCGTCGAAGCGCAAGGTCCCGTCGTTGATCACGAAGCGCTGGATGGCCGGCAGCTTCAGCGGCTTGTCGCTCTTGCCGGTCCCGAAGGTCCAGTTGGCCTTGCCGTCCTTGTCGCGCAGCAGGCGGACGTCCGGCTTGTCCAGCGCCAGGTAGGGCAGGATGACGTCGCCGCGCAGCAGGGGCAGGACCTTGACCTGCACGGCGATGCGCTGGAGCTGGACCATCTGGCCGGCCTTGGAGTCGACCTTTCGAGCCCAGGCCGGCTGGCCGATGCGCACCCCATAGGCCTCGGCCTTGGGGGAGAACGACCAGGGATGGACACGCAGGTCGCCGGTGATCGCCACCTCGCGCCCCATCTGGGCCGAGGCGTAGCGGCCGAGCGGGCCGCGCAGCCAGTTCCAGTCGAAGATCACGAGGAAGGCGATGATCGCCGCGACCAGCGTCAGGGCCGATCCGATGCCGATCAGGGCGCGCCGCGACAGGCCGCGCCACGGACGGCGCGGCGGCTTCGGGGGGAGGGTGGCGTCGGCGGTCGACAGCGGCGTGGCTCCGGTTGATCCCTCCTAACGCGCGAGGCGGGTGATCGTGTTCCCGGGCGAAGGGCTTCCCCTGGTCGCGACAGGCGGCTAGCCTCGCCTCAAACAATTGTTTGAGGGTGGGATATGGCGATCGAGGCGGTGATCTGGGACTTTGGCGGCGTCTTCACGACCTCGCCGTTCGAGGCCTTCCGTCGCTACGAAGTCGAGCGCGGCTTGCCCAAGGACTTCATCCGAACGGTCAACGCCACCGATCCGGACGCCAACGCCTGGGCCCGTTTCGAGCGGGCGGAGATCGACGCGGCGGCCTTCGACGGCCTCTTCCTAGAGGAGGCGACGCGGCTGGGTCACGCCGTGCGCGGGGCCGAGGTGCTGCCGCTGCTCTATGGCGACCTGCGCCCGCGGGTGATGGACGCGCTGAAGGTCTGCAAGGCGCGCTTCAAGGTCGGCTGCATCACCAACAACGTGCCGACCGGACACGGGCCCGGCATGGCCCAGAGCGCGGAGAAAGCCCTGGCGGTCGGCGAGATCATGGGCCTGTTCGACGCGGTGATCGAAAGCTCCAAGGCCGGCGTCCGGAAGCCCGATCCGCGCATCTACCAGATGATGTGCGAACTGCTGGGCGTCGCGCCGGAGGCTTGCGTCTACCTCGACGACCTGGGGATCAACTGCAAGCCGGCGGCGGAGCTGGGGATGACCGCCATCAAGGTCTCCAGCGAGGACCAACTGCTGGCGGACCTTGCCGAAGCGACCGGATTGGCGTTCTGAAGGGCCTGGTCTCTCTCGGAGGAAAAATGTCCCGTCCCAGGATCGGCGCCGCCGCCGCGATCGCCCAGCTCGACGGCTGGACCGTCGCGGAGGGCCACGCGGACGCCATCGCCAAGACCTTCCGCTTCGCCGACTTCAACGCGGCGTTCGGCTTCATGACCCGCGTGGCCCTGATGGCCGACAAGCTCGACCACCACCCCGAGTGGTTCAATGTCTACAACCGCGTCGAGGTGCTGCTGACCACGCATGACGCCGACGGGGTGACCGAGCTGGACGTGACGCTCGCGAAGTTCATGGACAGCGCCGCCTGAAGAATTCAAACTCGCGTTTGAATTATAATCGGGAGGACGCCGCATGGCGCAGAGCACGGGCCGGGTCGCCGGCAAGAAGGCCTTCATCACCGGCGGGGCCCAGGGCCTGGGCGCGGCGGCCGGGCGTCGCCTCGCCGAAGAAGGCGCCAAGGTCACGCTGGCCGACATCAACCTAGCCGGCGCGGAAGCCGTCGCCGCCGAGATCAACGCCAAGCACGGCGCCGGCACGGCCTTCGCCTTGCATCTTGACGTCACCCAGGAAGATCAGTGGATCGAGGCGCTGGAGAAGGCCAACGCCCTGATGGGCGGCATCTCGGTGCTGCTGAACAACGCCGGCGTGGCGGGCGACAAGCCGCTGGAGGCCATGGAGTTCGACCTCTGGAAGAAGATCATGTCGATCAATGTCGACAGTGTCTTCCTGGGGGCCAAGCACGCCCTCACCCACATGCGCGCGCACCAGCCGGGCTCGATCGTCAACATCAGCTCGATCGCCGGCCTGATCGCCAACCACAACTCGCCCGCCTACAATGCGTCGAAGGCGGCGGTGTGGATGCTGAGCAAGAACATCGCCCTCTACTGCGCCAAGCAGGGCCTCGACATCCGCTCGAACTCGATCCACCCGACCTTCATCGACACGCCGATTCTGGATCCACTGAACCAGCGGCTGGGCAAGGAAGAGGCGCAGGCCAAGCTGGGCCGGCAGATCCCGGTGGGTCATATCGGCGAACCGAACGACATCGCCAACGCCGTGCTCTACCTGGCCAGCGACGAGAGCAAGTTCGTCACCGGCGCCGAGATCAAGGTCGACGGCGGCATTTCGGCGATGTGACCGTAAAAGCTGTCATCCCGGCCAAGCGCGCCAGCGCGTCGAGCTGGGACCGTAGCGAGCGCCGGCGTTTTCGGCGGTCCCGGATCGGCCTTTGGGCCGTCCGGGATGACAATCGAACTTACCGCGGCGCCCTCTTCGCCAGGATCCGCTGCAGGGTCCGGCGGTGCATGTTCAGGCGGCGCGCGGTTTCCGAGACGTTGTGGCCGCACATCTCGTAGACGCGCTGGATGTGCTCCCAGCGGACGCGGTCGGCGCTCATCGGGTTTTCCGGCGGCGTCGGCGCGGCGTCCTTGGCGGCCAGCAGCGCGCGGGCCACGTCGTCGGCGTCGGCCGGCTTGGAGAGGTAGTCGACCACCCCGGCCTTCACCGCCGCCACCGCCGTGGCGATGTTGCCGTAGCCCGTCAGCATGATGACCTTGGCGTCGGGCCGCGCGTCGCGCACCGCCTCGACGACCTTCAGGCCCGAGCCGTCCTCCAGGCGCATGTCCAGCACGGCGTGGGCCGGCGCCTGGGCGCGCAGGATGGTCAGGGCCTCGGCCACGGAAGCGGCCAGCGTCACCTCGAACCCGCGCTGTTCCAGAGCCCGTCCGAGCCGGGTCCGCAGCGGGCCGTCGTCGTCCAACAGAAGCAGCGTCTTGTCCGGCAGCGCCGAAACCAGCTCTCCGATATCCGCCATGAAGTCAGCGCCTCCCCGCGCCAATACTCAGCAGGCCAAATAATATTCTATCCTTCCGCGCATCCGCGCCGGAACTCAAGCCCCTGTATAGCCTGGAGCTTCGAGCGCGGCGCGCGGCCAGCGGGCGGACACCACGGCGCCGCCGCGACGGCCATTGCGGAAATCCACCGTCGCGCCGGTCCGTTCCAGCAGGGTCTTGGCGATGAAGAAGCCCAAACCCATGCCGATATGGCCGGTACGCGAGCCTTCCGCGCCCGGACGCGTGGTCACGTATGGCTCGCCCAGCTTGGCCAGGACCTCGGGCGAGAAACCTGGGCCGTCGTCGCGGGCCTCGATGACAATATGTCGCGGGTCGAAGCGAGCGATGACGATCACCTCGCTCCGCGCGAAGTCGACGGCGTTCTCCACGATCGAGGTCATGGCGTGGATGATCTCGGGGCGGCGCCAGATGTCGGGCGCGGTCTCGCCGGAGGGGCCGTTGACCACGGCCTCCACCCGGATGCCGTGGACCATGTGCGGCTCGATGACGTCCTGCACCAGCTGCACCAGGCTCATGCGCTCGTGGACGGCGTCCTGGGCCTCGGGCATCTCGGTCAGGCGCTGGAGGATCTCGCGGCAGCGGGCGGCCTGGCCGATCAGCAGCTCGGCGTCCTCGCGCACTTCCTCGCTGATGGCGTTGCGGGCCATCTCGCGCGAGACGACCGAGATCGTGGCCAGCGGGGTGCCCAGTTCGTGCGCCGCCGCCGCGGCCAGGGCGCCCAGGGCCGAGAGCCGCTGCTCGCGGGCCAGCACCGTCTCGGTGACGTTGAGGGCCAGCTCCATGCGGGCGGACTCGCTGGCCGCCTGCCAGGCGTAGGCGGCGGTCAGGATGATGCCGGCGATCCGCGCCGCGACGATCATCGCCATCATGGTCGGGCTGGGATTGAAGCTCATGGGCGCCCCGTTCACGGTGGGCAGCGGCATGTGGAAGAAGGCCAGCAGGATCGTGGCGACGATGGCCAGCCCGCCCAGGGCGATCGCGTAGCGCGCGGGCAGGGTCGCCGCCGCCAGGGTCACCGGCGCGATCAGCAGCAGGGCGAAGGGATTGTGCGCGCCGCCGGTCAGGTAGAACAGGGCCGACAGCTGCAGGATGTCGAAGGCGATCTGGGCCGTGGCCTCGCCGTCGCGGGCCATCCTCTGGCCATTGGAGGCCAGGCCCAGCAGGACGTTGAACCAGGCCGACAGCGCCACCAGCGTGAAGCACAAGGCCCAGGGGACGTGCATCTTCAGCGCCAGGCCCGAGACCAGCAGGGCCGCCGTCTGGCCGACCACGTAGGCCCATCTCTGGGCCAGCAGGGTGCGAACGCGGAGACGACTGCGGCGCAGGCCGGGCGCCGTCCAGCTCCAGGCGTCGTCTTGCGCCGGTTCCTCGCCCGGCCTATCGAGCCCGTTGCGGCGTGGATCCTCGGGCATTCCAGCGAACGAGACGTCAGCCATGGCCGCAAGATTGTCCAGAATTGCGCGCTTTGCGAGCGCAAAAGGATGGGCTGAGACAAAAGGATGCGCCGCCGATGCTTCGCCAACGTCTGGTCCTGATCGTGGTCTGTTTGCTGGGTCTGCTGGTCGTCGGCGGTCTGGCCTGGCGCGCCAGCGCCTTGAGGAACGAGCCCGCCGCCGCGGTCGGTGGTCCCTTCCAGCTGGTCGATCAGAACGGCGCCCCGACCACCGAGAAGGTGCTCAAGGGCAAGTGGAGCGCGGTGTTCTTCGGCTTCACCTACTGCCCCGACGTCTGCCCGGGCACGCTGCAGGGTCTGGCGGCCGCCACCGAGCTGCTGGGGCCGCGGGCCAAGGATCTCCAGATCGTCTTCATCTCGATCGACCCCGAGCGTGACACGCCGGCCCAGATGAAGGCTTATCTGTCGGCCGACTATGTGCCCAAGTCGACGATCGGTCTGACCGGGACTCAAGGCCAGGTCGACGCCGCCGCCAAGGCCTACAAGGTCTACTACGCCAAGGTCGGCACGGGCCCCGGCTACACCATGGACCACTCGACGGCGATCTACCTGATGGACCCCAAGGGCCGCTTCACGACGGTGATCCCCTACAACCAGCCGCCGGCCGACATCGCCGCGCGGATCAAGGCGGCGATGAACTAGGGTCTGAGCGACGCTTATCGCTCCCCATCCTGGCCGTCATTCCCGCCCTTGTGGCGGGAACCCCTCTATCCGCCGCAAGTGCGGGAGGGGCGGACCGCGGGCGGTCCGCTTGCCTCTCACGTGTCAGCTGAACCAGGGGTTCCCGCCACACGGGCGGGAATGACGGAAGGTGGTGGGGCCGGGGCGCCATGAGCCGCCGAAATGTCGATCCAGCTAAGCTTCCTCGCTGAGAGTCAGGCGCGGAGGATCTTGCTCATCGCCTTGCCCTTGGCCAGCTCGTCGACCAGCTTGTCGAGATAGCGGATCTCGCGCATCAGCGGATCTTCGACCGTCTCGACACGCACGCCGCAGACAGAGCCCGTGATGGCCAAGCGCGCCGGGTTCAACGCCGGCGCCTGGGCGAAGAAGGTCTCGAAGTCCGTCCGCCGCGCCAGGTGATCCTCGAACGCCGCCGGGCTGAAGCCGGTCAGCCAGAGAATGATCTCGTCGACCTCCGCCTTGGTCCGACCCTTCCGCTCGGCCTTGGCGACGTAGAGGGGGTAAACACTGGCGAAGCTGGTGGCGTAGAGCCTGTGCTTGGTCATCGGGGTCTCCCGCCCGTCGCTCCCGGCGACCTTAGCAGCCTCCGTCGCGCGGGGTAGCGGTCACGAAGCGATGCCATGCCGCACCGCGAGACTAGACTCTGTTAGGCTTCCGTATGCTATGTTGCGATGCAACATCGCGGGTGCGACATGCTCTACGCCCTTCATGAGGCGGCTTATTACGCCTCGACTCCCATGCGCCAAATGGCGCTGGCGGCCCGAGACTTCTGGGGATCGCCGCTGAATCCGGCCGCCGACACGGCTCTGGGCCGGCGCATGCACGCCGGCGCGGATCTGTTCGCCAACGTCACGCGGCGCTACGGCAAGCCCAAGTGGAACATCGACAAGATCAAGGTCGGTCAGGTCGACGTTCGCGTGCGGCCGACCGTGGTCTGGGAAAGCCCCTGGGCGCGTCTCATTCAGTTCGACCGCGACATGGCCGACATGCGCCGGGCCGGGAAGTTCTCGCTGGATCCGGCGGTGCTGATCGTCGCGCCCCTTTCAGGTCACTACGCGACCTTGCTGCGGGGCACCGTCGAGGCCTTCCTGCCCGACCACGCCGTCTTCATCGTCGACTGGATCAACGCCCGCGAGGTCTCGGTCCTGGAAGGCCGTTTCGACTTCCACGACTATATCGACCACGTCATCCAGATGCTGGAAGTGCTGGGGCCGCGCCCGAACGTGGTCGCCGTCTGCCAGCCTGGTCCGCCGGTCCTGGCCGCCGCCGCCCTGATGGCCGAGCAGAACCACCCCTCGCGTCCGGCCAGCATGACCTTCATGGGCTCGCCGATCGACGCGCGCCTGTCGCCGACCGTCACCAACCAGCTGGCCGAGGAAAAGCCGTTCACCTGGTTCCAGTCGAACATGATCTACACCGTGCCGCCGCCCTACGCGGGCGCGGGGCGGCGCGTCTATCCGGGCTTCGTCCAGCTGGCCAGCTTCATGAGCATGAACGCCGATCGCCACCAGGAAGCCCACCGCCGCTATTTCAACCACCTGGTCAGCGGCGACGGCGACAGCGCAGACAAGCACCTAGAGTTCTACGACGAGTACCTGTCGGTCCTGGATCTGACCGAGGAGTTCTATCTCCAGACCATCGATATCGTCTTCCAGCAGTACCTGCTGCCCAAGGGCGAGCTGACGCACCGCGGAACGCTCGTGCGACCCGAGGCGATCACCGACATCGGGCTGATGACGGTCGAGGGCGAGAACGACGACATCTCCGGCATCGGCCAGACCCAGGCCGCGCACGGCCTGTGCTCGAACATCCCCGAGGACATGAAGCTGGACTACGTCCAGCCCAGCGTCGGCCACTACGGTGTGTTCAACGGCCGCCGGTTCCGGGAAGAGATCTATCCGCGCGTGCGGGCGTTCATCAGGAAGTGCGATCCGAACTTCGCGGAAGAAGCTTGAGCTTCACATCGGTATGCGGCCAAGTCCGGTCATGTCTACTGAAGCGATTTCGCTGATCGACCGGCTCGCGGGCCTAAGCTTCCGGGCGAAGCTTTTCGCCGTGGCTGTGGTCTATGTGATCGCCATGTTTGGCGTTTCCGAAGCGGGTGCGGGCGAGGCGGCGGTCCAGATCTGGTTCGCTTCAGCCTTGCCTTTGAGCTGGCTCGCGGCGCTCGGTCTCCATTGGCTTTCATTGCGGCCCAGGCCGCCGCTGAGCGCGGCCGTTCGCGGTCTCGTCGAGCGGGCTCGCGCTCGGCCCCTGGTCGCCGCGTTATACGGCTTCGCGGCGCTGGCGATTGAAGTGATCGTCGTGGCTGAAGCTTTGGGACGACCGCTGTTTCCCGCCGTCTAGGCCCTTGCGCCGGCCGGATCGGGGGGCGATCTAGAGGGCGATGAATTTCTTCACATCGAAAGGCGCTTCTACCCGCTTCGTCGACGGCGATCGGCTGGAGATCGGCGGCTGGCCGGTGCGGCTGCGCGTCGACGGCCGGGCGCGGCGGGTATCGCTCAGGGTCGATCGGGCCAAATCCGAGGTCGTCGCCCTGGCCCCTAGTGCGCGCCGCCTGAACGAGGCCGTCGCCTTCGCCCAGGAGAAGTCCGGCTGGATCGCCAAGCAGCTGGAGGCCTTGCCTCGGCGCATGAGCCTGGCGCCGGGCGGCGTGCTTCGGCTCAACGACAAGCCCTATCGCCTGGAAGCCGGCCCTGGCCGCGCCCGGCTGGAGGAGGGCCGTATCGTCGCGCCCGACGATCCCAACTGGGGCCTCAAGGTCATCCGCCTGGCCAAGCGCGAGGCGCTGACGGTCCTGACCGAGCGCACCGCCGTCCACGCCGCGGCGTTGGGGCGGCCGATGCCATCCGTGGCCGTGGCCGATCCGAAGGCGCGCTGGGGCTCGTGCCGGCCCGCCACGCCGCGCGCGCCGGCGGCGATCCGCTACAGCTGGCGGCTGATCCTGGCCCCGGCGGCGGTGGCCGACTACGTCGCGGCCCACGAGTGCGCGCACCTGATCGAGGCCAATCATGGGCCCAGGTTCTGGGCGCTTTGCCGGGAGCTGGCGGGCGACCCCGCCCCGCACCGCGCCTGGCTGAGGGCGCACGCGGCGGAGCTGCACGCGATCGGGGCGTGAAATGAAAATCCTCCCCCACCCCTTGGGGGAGGATTTCTCCTAGTAAGGCAGCTGCCCGGGCGGCGGCGCGGTTCCCGCCGGAGTCTGGGAGGGCGGGCTGTCCGGCGTGGGGTTGATCAGGTCGCCGATCGGGTCGGGCGCTTCGGGCGGCGGGGCGACGCCCCCGGGGATCGGGGTGGCCTTCAGGCGCGGCAGGGCGGCGGTCATGAAGTTGCGCCAGATCTCGGCCGGCGCGCCGCCGCCGGTCACGCGGCGCATGGTGGTGTTGTCGTCCTTGCCGGTCCAGACGGCGGTCACGAAGCCGCCCGTGTAGCCGACGAACCAAGCGTCGCGGTAGTCGCTGGTCGTGCCGGTCTTGCCAGCGATGTCGTAGCCCGGGACGTTGGCGCGCGTCCCCGTGCCCGAGGTCACGACCTCGCGCATCATCTGGTTCATGTACTGCAGACCCGGCGAGCCGATCACGGCCGCGCGGGCCTGCTTGTCGACATTGTGGTCGTACAGGACCTTGCCCTTGGCGGTGCGGATGCGCTCGATGCCGTAGCCCTTGGCCAGGAAGCCGCCGTTCGAGAACGGGGCGTAGGCCTGGGCCATCTCCATCGGCGAGACCTCGACCGCGCCCAGGGCCATCGACGGATCCAGCTGGATCTTGCTGGTGATCCCTAAGCGCCGGGCCGTGTTGGCGACATTGCTGGTGCCGACCTCGCTGGCCAGGCGCGCGGCGACCGTGTTGATCGACTGGGCCAGGGCCGTCTGCATCGTGATCTGGCCCAGGTACTTGCCGGTGTAGTTGCGCGGCTCCCAGTTGCCGATCTTCACCGGCTCGTCGACCACCATCATGTCGGGCGTGCGGCCCTGCTCCATGGCGGTCAGATAGACGAACGGCTTGAAGGCCGAGCCGGCCTGGCGGCGGGCGGTGGTGGCGCGGTCGAACTGGCTGTCGGTGTAGTCGGCGCCGCCGACATAGGCGCGGATGCGGCCCTCGCCGTCGATCGCGACCAGGGCCGACTGCTGGACGCCCTGCTTCTCGTAAGCCCCGACGCCCTGCTTCACGGCGCGCTCGGCGGCGACCTGGATCGGCAGGTCCAGGGTGGTCTCGACCACCAGGTCCTCGGTCGGCTCGCCGACCAGCGAGCGGACCTGGGCGTCGATATAGTCGGTGAAGTACTGGGCGCGCTGGTTGGCCAGGGTGGCCGAGACCTGCACCGGGGTGCTGAAGGCCTGGTCGCGCTGCTCGGGGGTGATGGCCTTGATGCGCACCATCTCGTCCAGGACGATGGTGGCGCGGCGGGCGGCGCGCTCCTTGGCCGAGACCGGCGAATAGCGGGCGGGCCCCTTCATCATGCCGGCCAGCAGGGCGGCCTCGCCGACCGACAGGTCCCTGGCGGGCTTGTTGAAATAGCGCTGCGAGGCGGCCTCGATGCCGTAGGCGCCGGCGCCGAAATAGACCCGGTTCATATAGAGGGCCAGGATCTGCTTCTTGGAGAACTTCATCTCCAGCCAGACGGCCAGGATCAGCTCCTGGGCCTTGCGGCGATAGTTCTGGGCCGGGCTCAGGAACAGGTTGCGGGCCAGCTGCTGGGTGATGGTCGAGCCGCCGCGCTGGGGACCGTCGTGGGTGGCGTTCCACACCGCCGAGCGGATGATGCCCCAGGGGTTGAAGCCGAAGTGGTGGTAGAACTGGCGGTCCTCGATCGCCACGAAGGCGGCCGGCACGTATTCGGGCAGGGCGTCGATGTCGACCGGCGGCGCGTACTGGCTGCCGCGCACGGCCAGGAGGGCGCCCGAGCGGTCCAGATAGTTGATCGAGGGCTGGCGCTTGACGTCGTACAGCGTCGAGGTGTCGGGCAGGTCGCGGGCGAACACCGCGAAGAAGGCCACCACGAAGATCAGGCCCCAGACGCCCAGCACGGTTCCCCAGTAGACCAGGGCCTGGAGTGGGGTGCGTTGCGTCTTCGCCGGCTTGTTTCCGCCGAAGGGTCCGTTCGCCATGTTGGTATCGATCCTGCGCGCCGGGGGGCTTTGAGCGCGTTCCGTTTAGCCGAACCCCACAGAACGCGCGACAAGATTGACGAGATATGAACGCGGCGGTTTTCAGGCCTTCCGCGGAAGCCGTCGCCAGAGAAACGCCGGCGCCCGAGATCCTGCCTTGGCGCGACGCGGGCGGACCGCCATAACCACGCCCGTGTACGTTCCTCCCGAATCCCCAGAGCTCGATCAGGCGCGCGACGTCCTGCGCCGCACCTTCGGCCACGCCGATTTCCGCGGCATGCAGGCCGGCGTGGTCAATGAGATCCTGGCTGGGCGCAGCGCCATGGCCGTGCTGCCCACGGGCGGCGGCAAGAGCCTTTGCTACCAGATCCCGTCGCTGATCCGGCCGGGCCTTGGCCTCGTGGTCTCGCCGCTGATCGCTCTGATGGCCGACCAGGTCCAGGGCCTGCGCCAAGCCGGCGTGGCGGCCGAGCGGCTGGACAGCAACATCTCGCTGGACGAGCGCTCGGACATCTGGCGGCGCATCGACGCCGGCGAGGTGGATCTGCTGTACCTCTCGCCCGAAGGCCTGATGCAGCCGTGGATGCTGGAGCGCCTGTCGCGCACGCCGCTCGCGCTGGTCGCCGTCGACGAGGCCCACTGTGTCAGCCAGTGGGGCCATGATTTTAGGCCCGAATACCGGATGCTGGGACGGCTCGCGGAGCTGTTCCCCGACGTGCCGCGCCTGGCGGTCACCGCCACCGCCGACGCCCGCACCCGCGACGACATCCGCGCCGAGCTGCGCCTGGACGGCGCGGCCGAGTTCGTCGACAGCTTCGCCCGCCCGGAACTGGCGCTGAGCGCCGAGCGCAAGCGCGGCAAGGGCCATGACCGGGTGGTCGAACTCGTCCTGGAGCGGCGCGGCCGCTCGGGCGTCGTCTACGCCGGTTCGCGCGACGCCACCGAAAAGCTGGCCGAGAAGCTGAACGCCGAGGGCGTGCCGGCCCTGGCCTACCACGCCGGCCTCGACAAGGGCGTCCGCGCCCGCAGACTGGAGGACTTCCTGGAGGCCGACGCGGCGGTGATGGTGGCGACGATCGCGTTCGGCATGGGCGTCGACAAGCCCGACGTGCGCTTCGTGATCCACGCCGATCCGCCGGCCGCCATCGAGGCCTATTGGCAGGAGGTCGGCCGCGCCGGCCGCGACCGCCAGCCGGCCGAGGGCATCACCCTCTACGGCTCGGCCGACATGGCCTGGGCCGCGCGCCGCATCGAGACGCGCGAGGCGCCCGACGAGGTCAAGCAGGTCCAGTCGCGGAAACTCCGCCAGTTCTACGCCATGCTGGAAGGCGTCACCTGCCGTGCGGCGGCCGTGCGGCGCTATTTCGGCGAGGAGGGCGTCGCCCGCTGCGGAGTCTGCGACATCTGCG
>CAKZJK010000123.1 GCA_936942565.1 uncultured Caulobacter sp.
GCCGGCGAGCGCCTGCCGCTGGAGCAGGACGAGATCGCCCTGGACGGCTGGGCCATGGAGGCGCGCCTCTACGCCGAGAACCCGGCGACGGGCTTCCTGCCTTCGACCGGCAAGCTGAGGCACTTCCGCCTGCCCGAGGGCGACGTGCGCGTCGACAGCGCGGTGGAGGAGGGCGGCGAGGTCACGCCCTTCTACGACCCGATGATCGCCAAGCTGATCGCCCATGGCGTCGATCGCGAGGACGCCGCCCAGCGGCTGGCCGACGCCTGCGGCCTGGTCGAGGTCTGGCCGGTCAAGACCAACGCCGCCTTCCTGGCCAAGTGCGCCAGCCACCCCGACTTCGTCGATGGCGCGGTGGACACCGGCTTCATCGAGGCGCGGCTGGAAGAGCTGACCAAGCGGACGTTCAGCGACGAACCCGCCATGGCCGCGATCGGCTGGCGGCTGGACAGCTTCCTGGAGGCCGAGGCCCGGCCCGATCCCTGGGAAAGCGCGCCGTCCAAGCTGCTGGGCTTCCGCATGAACGCCGACCGCGCGGCCATGACCCTGCCGATGGCGGTGGACGGCAAGCCGACTCCGTTGCGCGTGGCCCTGCTGGGCGGCGGTACCGAGGACTGGTCCTGGGACATCCGCCACGCCGACGGCCGGACTTTTGACGAAGTCGCGCGGCTGCCGACGACCTACGGCAAGGGCCCGATCCACGTGTTCGAGGGCGGCGACGTCCAGGCGTTCGACTTCGAGGCGCACGTGGGCGGAGCGGGTGAGGGCGCGGCCTCGGACGGCGCGATCCTCTCGCCGATGCCGGGCAAGATCGTCTCGGTCGCCGTGTCGGCCGGCCAGACCGTCAGCAAGGGTCAGACCCTGCTGACCCTGGAGGCGATGAAGATGGAGCACGCCCTGGTCGCGCCGTTCGACGGCGTGGTGGCGGAGCTCTCGGCCTCGGCTGGCGGACAGGTCAGCGAGGGCGTGGTGCTTGCCCGGCTGGAAGGGGCCTGAGCGGAAAGAGAAAGGGCCAAGTCGAGATCGACCTGGCCCTTCTGGCTCAACGAAGCTGTTCGAGCAGCGCCTTAGCCGCCTCTTCGGAGCTGGCCGGGTTCTGGCCGGTGACCAGCTTCCCATCCACCACGACGAAGGAACCCCAATCGGCGCCTTTCTCGTAGGTCGCGCCGAGCTTCTGAAATTCATCCTCGATCAGAAACGGCACGACGTCGGTCAGTCCGACGGCGGTCTCTTCGGAGTTGGTGAAGCCGGTGACCTTGCGGCCCTTCACCAGCGGCGAGCCGTCGGCCGCCTTCACGTGGCGCAGGGCTCCAGGTGCGTGGCAGACGAGGGCGATGGGCTTGCCGGCGCGCTCGAAGCTCTCGATCAACTGGATTGAGGCGGGGAGTTCGGCCAGATCCCACAACGGGCCGTGACCGCCGGGATAGAAGACCGTGTCGAAATCGGCGGCGTTGACGGTCTCAAGCTTTACCGTGTTGGCCAGCGCGCGCTGGGCGTCGGGATCGGCCTTGAAGCGATGCGTCAGCTCGGTCTGGGACTCGGGCTCGTCACTCTTGGGATCCAGCGGCGGCTGGCCGCCGGCCGGCGAGGCCAGCACGATCTCGGCGCCGGCGTCCTTGAAGACGTAGTAGGGCGCGGCGAATTCCTCGAGCCAGAAGCCGGTCTTCTTGCCGGTGTCGCCGAGTTCATCGTGCGAGGTGAGAACCATCAGGATCTTCACGGGCCATCTCCTTTTGTGGGGCGGGGGCGGGCGTCGGTCGCGCCGCGTCGAGTAACGCGCGACGAGGCGACTAGGGCGCCAGGGGCCTTATTTGGTGAGAGAGGCGTCGCGAAACCAGACCGGCTTGTAGCCCAGAAGAGAACCGCCGCCTTGGACGCATGCGACAACGTCCAAAGCGGCGGCGCCGAGCGGGATAACCCGCCTAGTCTACGCGCCCTGGTGAAGCGCGATGCTCAAACCATAACGTCGTGATGCGAGGGCGCGAGGGCTTTCACCTTGGACGCGAGCAATGACGTCGTTCAGGCGATTGCCTTGTGGCCCTGGCGCGCTATCTACGCGGCCATGGCGCTGCACATCATCAAGCTGGTCGTCGGCTGCGACACGATCGAGGACCTCCTGGCCTGGCACAAGGAGGGCCACCCTTGGGTCATGCACACGCGCATGACGCCCAAGCGGATCGACGAGGTGCTGGATGGCGGCTCGCTGTATCGAGTGTTCAAAGGCCAGATCCTGTGTCGCCAAAGGATCCTGGCCATCGACACGGTCGGTTCGGGGCCGGCCTCGCGGTGCGAGGTCACGGTCGATCCCACCATCGTGCGCGTGGCGCCGCAGCCGCGACGGGCGTTCCAGGGCTGGCGTTACCTCTCGCCCGAGGACGCGCCGCCCGACCTTACCGAAAGCGAGGCCGCTGATCTGCCGCCGGAGCTGGCCCGCCAGTTGCGCGAACTGGGCGCCTGGTAACTCACGCGGGCGTTGTTAGTCTAATAGCAACCATGGCGGGTGTTCCCTCTCCGAAAGGAAATGGAGGGAGCTATGAAAGCCGGTTACGCCGTCTTGGGCGCGGGCATGCTGTTGGTGGGTTTCGCCATCGGCGTCTTCATGGCGTTGAACCCAACACTCTGAACGGTCTGGCTCAGGCCGCGCCGACCGCCATGTTGTCGATCAACCGCGTGCCGCCCAGCCACGCCGCCACCAGAATCCGGCCCTCGGCCACGCCGATCGCGCCGGGGCCCAGCCGCGACAGATCGCTGGCTTCGCGGATCTCCACGTAATCGACCTGGCGGAAGCCCGCCGTCTTCAGCGCCTCGACGGCGGCGGCTTCGGCCTCGTCGATCCGGCCGCCGTCGGCCACCGCGCGCGCGGCGGCCTTCATGGCGTTGGGCAGGGCGACGGCCGCGGCGCGCTCTTCGGCCGACAGGTAGGCGTTGCGCGAGGAGAGGGCGAGGCCGTCCTTGGCCCGCGCCGTCGGCGCGCCGATGATCTCGATCGGAATGTCGAGATCGCGAGCCATGCGCTTGACCACCTGCAGCTGCTGATAGTCCTTTTCGCCGAACACGGCGACGTCGGCTTGCGACTGGATGAACAGCTTGGCCACGACCGTCGCCACGCCGCCGAAGAACTGGGGCCGCGCCGCGCCCTCCAACGGCTCGGAGACGCCCGACACCGTGATCAGGGTCGAGAAGCCCGGCGCGTACATCTCCGCCGCGTTCGGCGCGAACAGCAGGTCACAGCCGACCGACGCCAGCTTCTCGGCGTCGGCGGCCTCGCCCCGCGGATAGGCGTCGAAGTCCTCGTGCGGCGCGAACTGCTTGGGATTGACGAAGACGCTGGCGATCACGCGGTCGGCGTTCTGTTGCGCCAGGCGGATCAGCGACAGGTGACCCTCGTGCAGGGCGCCCATGGTCGGGACTAGGGCGACGCGCTGGCCGGCGGCCTTCCAGGCGCGGACATGCTCGCGCATCTGGTCGACGGTGCGGACGATGGTCGGTTGGGTCATGACGGCCTCCACGCGGACAGGCGCGGCTTATCGCCCCCTCGGGGCCGAAGGTCCACCGCGACGCTGGGGAAACCGTGCTTCTACAACTCCGCGACAATTAGGTCTGTGGATTGAAGCCGTTGACCCCATGAGGCGCTGGTAACATCGTGTTAACCTCCGTCCAAGGTCGCGCGAGTCGCGACGCATCAAGGATCGAACTCATGGCCGAAACGCGTGTCATCGTCGTCGGCAACGAGAAGGGCGGGGCGGGCAAGTCGACCATCGCCGTCCATCTCGTCACCGCGCTGCTGTACGGCGGCGCCAAGGTCGCGGTCATCGACCTGGACCTGCGCCAGAGCACCTCGGCGCGGTTCTTCGAGAACCGGCGTACTTGGCTGGAAAGCAAGAAGCTCGAACTGCCCGAGCCCCTGTCGCTGCGCCTGTCGGACAACGACATCGCCCTGGCCGAGAAGCCGGAAGAAGAGCAGATCGCGGGCTTCGAGGCGGCCTTCGCCAAGGGCCTCGCCGAATGCGACTTCGTGCTGATTGACACCCCCGGGGGCGACACCGCCGTCTCGCGCTTGGCCCACGGCCGCGCCGACCTGATCGTGACGCCGATGAATGACAGCTTCGTTGACTTCGACATGCTGGGCCACGTCGACCCGGTGAGCATGGAGCTGACCAAGCCCAGCCTCTATTCGCTGACCGTCTGGGAAGCGCGCAAGCAGAGGGCGCTGTCGGGCCAACGTCAGGCGCTTGATTGGGTCGTGCTGCGCAATCGTTTGGCGACCACCGAGGCGCGGAACCGCAAGCGTCTGGAAGACCGCCTGACGGCCTTGGCCAAGCGGGTCGGTTTCCGCATCGGCCCGGGCCTGCGTGACCGCGTCATCTATCGCGAGCTGTTCCCTTTCGGCCTGACCATCGCCGACCTGTCGCCGCAGGTGCGCCCGGTGCCGGTCTCGCTGCAGCACCTGGCCGCGCGTCAGGAACTGCGCGCCCTGATGCATAGCCTGGGGCTGTCGGCCTATTCGGGCGAGACGCTGCTGGCGGCGCAGTAGTCCTTGGGGCTACATGTCTTGGCGAGCGGGCGGCCGGGGAGACCTCGCCGCCCGTTGTCGTGTCTGGAGTCGTGATGATCTATCTGCTGCTGGGCGCGGCGATCCTGGCCTTCCTGCTCTGGCCGCGCCGTCGCAACCTGTTGAAGGGCGACGGCTGGCGGGTGGGCGCGGGCGTGGCGGCGATCGTCGCCTTCGCCTTCGCCGCCTACGCCACGATCCGGGGCTCGTGGGGCACGGGGATCGTGCTGGGCGTGTTGGGCCTGTGGACGGTCACTGAGGCGCGCCGCCGGCCGGTCATCCGCCATCAGGTCGTCCATCCATCCAGCGAGCTCAGTCTCGCCGAGGCCCGAGCCATCCTGGGCGTCGCGCCCGACGCCACGCTGGAGGAGGTCAAGGCCGCCTATTCGCGCCTGATCCGGATGGCCCATCCCGATGTCGGCGGCACCGAGGGGCTCGCCGCCCAGCTGAACGCGGCGCGGGATCGTTTGATCCAGCGGCGCGGCTGAGCTAGGACATGCGCCATGATCAATCGCGAACGCTTCTGGCGCCGCCGCTCCTCGGGTCCGACCTGCTCGGTATGACGTCCTGAATCCTCGAATTCAGGCGAGCCGTTTCGCGCGGCTCTTCACAGTGTCTTTCCCGTTCGGACTTTTGATCACCCCATGACCGACCAATCCCACGACTGGGCCGCGCGCTTCAGCGATCGCATGGCCCGCGTTCGCGCCAGCGAGATCCGCGAGCTTCTCAAGCTTCTGGATCAGCCCGACATCCTGTCCTTCGCCGGCGGCATCCCCGATCCTGGCCTGTTCCCGGCCGAGGAGATCCAGAAGGGCTATCAGGCCGTGCTGGCCGATCCGATCCTGTCGCGCCAGGCGCTCCAATATTCGGTCAGCGAGGGCTATCTGCCGCTGCGCCAGTGGATCGCCGAGCGCATGACCCGCGACGGCATGCCGTGCGAGCCGCACAACATCGTGCTGACCGCCGGCTCGCAGCAGGCGCTGGACCTGATCGGCAAGCTGTTCATCAGTCCGGGCGAGCCCGTCGTGGTGGCCCGGCCGACCTATCTGGGCGCCCTGCAGGCGTTCAATGGTTACGAGCCAGCCTATCGCGACCTGCCGGACGGCGCTCTGGCCACGCCGGCGGACGTCGATCTGCCCCAGGGCGCGCTTGGCTATTTCGTGCCCGACTTCGCCAATCCGACGGGGGTCAGCCTGACCCTGGCCGAGCGCGAGACGCTGTTGGCCCTGGCCGACCGTCTGGACATGACCTTGGTCGAGGACGCGGCCTATCGCGAGTTGCGCTTCGTCGGCGAGTCGACCCCGACCTTGCTGTCGCTGGACATCGCCCGCTCGGGCGGTATCGACAACGCCCGCACCATGTTCCTGGGCACCCTGTCCAAGACCCTGTCGCCGGCCTTGCGCATCGGCTGGGTCTGCGGGCCCAAGGCGGTGATCGAGAAGCTCGTGCTGCTCAAGCAGGGCGCCGACCTGCACGTCTCGACGATCAACCAGATGGTCGCTCACCGCGCCGTCTCGGAAGGCTACGACCAGCACCTGCACCGCCTGCGCGGCGCCTATGGCCACAAGGCGCGGGTGATGCTGGGAGCGCTCGACAAGACCATGCCCAAGGGCGTGACCTGGTCACATCCGGAAGGCGGCATGTTCGTCTGGATTGACCTGCCGGAAGGGATCGACGGCGCCGAGTTGCTGGCCCGAGCCATCGCCGAGGAGCGTGTGGCCTTCGTGCCGGGCGCGCCGTTCTTCGCCGAGGTCTCCAGGGCGAACGCGATCCGCCTGAGCTACTCCCTGCCGACCGACGACCAGATCCAGGAGGGCGTTCAGCGCCTGGCCCGGCTGATCGGGCGGGTGATGGCTAAGGCCTAGACAGCAAAAACCCCGGAAGGTTGGCCTTCCGGGGTTTTTCTTTGGGGGCGGCTGGGCCTTAGCGCGGCGACAGCACCATGCACGGCACGCGCTTGGCCTTCAGGGCCGAGCAGGCGTTGCGGGCGGCGTCGGCCGTCAAGCCTTGGAACTGGGCCCGGAACGTGCCGCCCGCGCCTTCCACGGCGGCCTCGGCGTCGGCGACGACCTTGGCGAAGCGACCGCGGACCAGCTTCAGCTGTTCGTTGGCCAGCGACTTGGACTTGAAGGCGCCGACCTGAACGCTCCACTCGCCTTGCGGCTTCTTGGCCGGCTTGGCCTGAGCGGCGCGCAGGGTGGGGGAGACCTTCATCGGGCCCGGATTATGCGGGTTCTCGGTCAGCACGATCTTCAGGCCGGCTTGGTCGCCATCGCCCTGTTCGATCGAGGGGCGCTGGATCGGACCCGAGGGATCGTCCTCGTAGATGTTGGCCGCGATGGTGGTGCGCTCGCCCTTGGAGCGACGCTTCATCACGTCGAAGCCGGTCAGCAGCAGGTCTTCCATGTTGTTGTCGCGCCAGGCGGTCGAGGGACCGCCCAGGACCACGCCGATCAGGCGGCGGCCGTCGCGGACGGCCGAACCGGCCAGGTTGAAGCCCGAGGCGTTGGTGTAGCCGGTCTTCAGGCCGTCGAACCCATCCATGCTGTCCAGCAGGCGGTTGTGGCCCTTGATGTAGTTGCCGCGGAACGTGAAGCCGCGCACCGAGAAGTAGCTGTAGTACTGCGGGAAGTCCCGCATGATGGCCCGCGACAGGATGGCGAGATCCCGAGCGGTCGAGATCTGACGGCTGTCGGGAAGGCCCGAGGCGTTTACGAAGCGGCTGTTGCGCATGCCCAGTTCCTGACCGCGCAGGGTCATCAGGGCGGCGAATCGCGACTCGCTGCCGGCCAGGCGCTCGGCCATGGCGACGGCGACGTCATTGGCGGATTTCACGGTCATGGCCTTGATGGCCTCGTCGACGCTCATGCTGTCGCCGGGGCGCAGGCCGATCTTGGTGGGGGCCTGGGCGGCGGCGCGGGGCGACATGACGACCCGATCCGTCAGCTTCAGGCGGCCTTCGCCGAGCGCCTCGAACGTGAGGTACAGCGTCATGACCTTGGTGACCGAGGCCGGATAGCGCGGGCTGTCGGCCCTTTTGTCGTAAAGGACCTCGCCCGAATTGGCGTCGATCACGATCGCCGCGTACTTCGGCTCGGAAGCGTTCAGCTGGAGATAGGGTATGGCCGCGGAGGCGGGAGCCGGCGCGAGGGCGCTGAACAGCGTCGCCAGCGCCAGGCCGACGGCGGCTAGAACGGAACGAGCGGGGGTAAGCTTGGCGAACATGAGGGACGTCCGTCATTTGAACTGAGCGGTTCCGCACCGCCACACGCGTGTGCTTAGCATGATGGCTGGCCCCTTTCGCTAAAGTAAACAAGTGGTGAGCGAACTTGCCGCGGGGGCGAAAAAATTAGGCGCGTGGTTCCCATGCTGCAGCTTGGGTGGGCGCATGGACGCATGCCCTTACGTTATGGTGCGGCGCACAAAATCCTTGACTGCTGCACTGCAACATGGCAAACCGCCGTTGTCCCAAGCGCAGGTGGACGAGTTGCAGCTCGCGCCATCGGCCCCGCCGCCTTCCTCCCCAGGAGAGATCCCCATGGCCGCCGCCGAAACCGTCAAGAACACCGTCGAACAGTTCACCACCGCCTCGAACCAAGCCTTCAAGGACGGTGTCGAGAAGTCGCTGGCCGCCCTGGCCGAAGCCAACACCCATTCGAAGAAGAACCTTGAAGCCGTCGTCGCCTCGGTGACGGCCGCCACCAAGGGCGCCGAAGCGCTCGGCGCCGAGACCTTCGCCTACGGCAAGAAGCTGGCCGAGGACCAAGTCGCCGCCGCCAAGTCGCTGGCCGCCGCCAAGAGCGTGCAGGAAGCCGTCGAGCTGCAGACCGCCTGGGCCAAGTCGGCCCTCGAGGCTTACATCGCCCAGGTCAGCAAGGCTTCGGAGATCGTCTCGGCCTCGATCAAGGACTCGGTCAAGCCGCTGAACGAGCGCATGAGCGCCGCGGTCGAGAAGTTCCAAGCCGCTCGCTAAGAGCCGGCCTTCGCGTCCCGCCGACGCGAACCAGATCAGAAGAGCCCGGGCCGAAAGGTCCGGGCTTTTTTCTTTTGCGCCCGCGCCGCGCGCGTTAAGGATGCCGTGAAAACTCGTGGGAGCGTGCGTATGTCGAAGGTCGAAGAGCGTTTGAAGGCGATTGGCGTGGAGCTGCCCCAGCCGGTGGCGCCCGTGGCCAACTACGTGCCCTTCGTCCGCTCGGGCAATCTCGTCCACATCTCCGGCCAGATTTCGCTGGACGCCTCGGGCGGCATCAAGGGCACGGTCGGCGTCGATGTCGACCTGGAGACGGCCCAGAAGGCCGCGCGCATCTGCGGGATCAACCTGCTGGCCCAGATGAAGGCCGCCTGCGACGGCGACCTCGATCGCGTCGTGCGCGTGGTGAAGCTGGGCGGTTTCGTCCAGGCTGGCCCGGACTTCATCGACATTCCCAAGGTCGTCAACGGCTGCTCGGATCTGATGGTCGAAGCGCTTGGCGACGCGGGCCGTCACGCCCGCTCGGCGGTCGGCGTCTACAAGCTGCCTCTCGGCTTCGCCGTCGAGGTCGACGCGGTGGTGGAGATCGCCTGATGCGCTCGCGCGAACGCCCCTCGACCGAGACCTTCGGCGAGGCGTGGGAGCGCCTGTTCGATCCGCCGGCGGCCCATCGCGGTCTCTGGACTCCCGATGGCGCGCCGGAGAACTCGCTGGCCGCCTTTCAGGCCGCCTGCGCGCATGGCTACGCCATCGAGCTGGACGTGCAACTGACCGCCGACGGCGAGGCGGTGGTCTTCCATGACGAGCGCCTGGAACGGATGACGGGACGGGAGGGGCGCTTGCGCGACCATACCGCCGCCGACCTCTCGGCCACGACCCTCAAGGGGACGGACGAGACGATCCCGACCCTGGCCGATGCCCTGACCATGATCGGTCACCGCGCCATGGTGCTCATCGAGCTGAAGACCCCCTTCGGCGAGGTCGGGCCGCTGGAGAAGCGGGTCTCCGAGGTGCTGGTCGACCACAACGGCCCGACCGCCGTGATCGGCTTCAATCCCTATTCCCACGCCTGGTTCGCCGACCATCATCCGCAGATCCTGCGCGGCCTGAACTCCTACGGCTGGAACGACGACAGCGCCCGCAAGCTGGCCCCGGAGATGCGCAAGTCGCTGGCCGCGCTGGAGCAGGTCGAGCTGGCGCGGCCCGATTTCCTCTCCCTGGGCCTCGACATGTTGCCCAGCCCGCGCGCCGACCTATATCGCGCCAAGGGTATGCCGGTGATCGCGTGGACGGTCCGAAGCTCCGACCAGTGGGAAGGCGTGCGGGACCATTGCGACAACCTGATCTTCGAGGGCTTCCACGCGTGAAGTCGGGTCCCACTGGGGTCCGTCCGCAGGTTCGCGTTCATCGCGCGGTCGCCGAGATCGGCAAGGACGCCTGGGACGCTTGCGCCGCGCCAACGGGCGATCCGTTCGTGTCCTACGACTTCCTGTCGATCCTGGAGGAAAGCGGCTGCGTCTCGGCCCGCACCGGGTGGGCGCCGCAACATCTTTCGGTCGAGGACGAGGACGGCGCCGTGGCGTGCGTGATGCCGCTCTATCTGAAGTCCCACAGCCAGGGCGAATATGTCTTCGACCACGCCTGGGCCGACGCCTACGAGCGGGCTGGCGGGCGATACTATCCTAAGCTTCAGTGCTCCTCGCCTTTCTCGCCGGTGACGGGCTCGCGCCTGATCACGCGGCCGGACGTCGATGCGGACGAGGGACGCTTGGCGCTGCTGGGTGGGGCCCTGACGCTCTGCGAGCGGATGGGGGCCTCATCGGTCCACGTGACGTTTCCCATCGAAGCCGAGTGGGCGTGGATGGGCGAGCGCGGGATGCTGCTTCGGCAGGACCAGCAGTACCATTGGGAGAACCGCGGCTACGCGACGTTCGATGATTTCCTGGCGGCGCTGTCGGCCAATCGGCGCAAGACGATCCGGCGCGAGCGGCGCGACGCCCAGGAGGGGCTGGAGATCGTGGCCCTGACCGGCGCGGACCTCACCGAGGACCACTGGGACGCGTTCTTCGCTTTCTACATGGATACGGGAAGCCGCAAGTGGGGTCGGCCGTACCTGAACCGCCGGTTCTTCTCGCTGCTGAACGAGCGGATGGCCGATAAGGTGTTGCTGATCATGGCGCGGCGGCCTGGCGGTCCTTTCATCGCCGGGGCGTTGAACCTGCTCGGCCGCGACTGCCTTTATGGGCGCCATTGGGGCTGCGTCGAGGACGTGCCGTTCCTGCATTTCGAGCTTTGCTACTACCAGGCCATAGAACACGCGATCCGGCTGGGTCTGCCGCGCGTCGAAGCCGGCGCGCAGGGCCAGCACAAGATCGCCCGCGGCTATCTACCCAGCCCCGTGTACTCGGCGCATTGGATCGCGGATCCGGCTCTACGCGAGCCCGTGGCGCGGTATCTGGAACGCGAACGCGAGGCCGTGGCCTCGGATATCGAGATGCTGACCGAGGAATTCTCGCCATTCCGGGAGGAGCGATAGCGCTCCTCCCGTCGCGATGGCGCTACTGCAGGCGGACTTCGCCGACCTTGTCCTTGTATTCCTTCTTGGGATCGGCCCCGAGCATCATCTTCACGCCGGCGAAAAGGCTGTTCTCGTTCAGCCAGATCTGCGCGTCGCCCGGCTCGAAGCGCAGCAGGCGCAGCTTGGGATCATCCTTGCCCTCGTACCAGGCGGCGATGAAGGGGTTCCAAAGCCGCTCGATCGTCTCACGGTCGTTGTCGATCCGCATGCGGCCTTCAATCGTCGCGAAGAGGTCGTGACCCTTGGACACGAAGTGCATCAGCGCGTCGTGCTCGCCGTCCGCGACGGCCTGAACGAGATCCACGTCGACAGCGCTGAAGATCCACATCGGCCCGGAATGATCGCCCTCGAACACGGCGGTCATGGGCTGAGCGCGGCCGTTCTCATGATCGACGAGACCCAGCATCACCGTACGGTCGGATTTCAGGGCCTTCCAGAACTTCTCGGCCAGATCGGCTTCCTTGGACATTGTCGTCTCCTCTGCTTGGGAGACGAACGGCGCCGGAGGGGGCGCGTTCCCAGGGTGAAGCTTCGCGCGTTCACGACCGCCCCCACGCCGCCTTGAGCAGGGCGACGAGCTCTTTATCGACCTCGGCCGGCGAGGCGAGGAGGCGCTTGGCCTTCAGGCGCTCGGACCAGCCTTCTTTCTTCGGATTGGCCAGGCTTGGGGAGGCGTCCGGCGTCACCGCGAGACCAAGCAGCGCCTGGCCGCCCTTGACCGGCTTCAGGGCCGCGAACTGCGCCTTACGGGACCAGGCGGTGTAGCCTTTGCGCTGGCCTGTCACGAGCTCGGGAAAGTCCGCCAGCGCCCCCTCGACCGCCTCGAGGATCGTGGTCGAGCCTGGGTCGGTCCAGAGCGCGGCGCGCAGTCCCGCCGCGTCGTCCCAGCCGCCGCTCTGCGGATAGGCCACGGCGAAGATGCTGGCGGCGCGGTTCTGGCCCAGGCCATAGGTCGCCTTCAGCCACTCGGCGCGGGCCTTGGGTCTGGTTTCCGTGCATTCGCGACGGACGATCTCGACCCATTGTTCCAGCGTCTTGCCGGTCTCGCGCTCGAGATTGGCGCGCAGCGAGGCGAACCACTTCAGCTGCTGTTCGGTCAGGCCCTGGGGTTTGCTGTCCATGGTTGCGCCCCTCCGCCGGTTTGCTACGACCGTCCCGTCAAAGGGAGACGGTCATGAGCCTCGACGGACGCTACGACACGGGCAACATCTTCGCCAAGATCATCCGGGGCGAGATCCCCAGCGTGAAGGTGTTCGAGGACGACCGCGTCCTGGCCTTCATGGACGTCTTCCCGCAGTCGCGCGGCCATGCCCTGGTGATCTCCAAGGTCAGCCAGGCCCGCAATCTGCTTGAGGCCGAGCCAGAGGTGCTGGCGGACCTCGCCGCCGCGACGCAAAAGCTGACCAGGGCGGTGGCTGCCGCGCTGAAGCCTGACGGCGTTGTCGTCACGCAGTTCAACGGCGCGCCGGCGGGCCAGACGATCTTTCATCTGCATTTCCATGTCATCCCCCGCTACGAGGGCGAGGCCCTAGGGCGGCACGGGGAGGGCGGCATGGCCAACACCGACGAGCTGAAGGCCTTGGCGGCCAAGATCGCGGCGGCGCTCTAGCCAAACAAAGAAAAGGCCCGGATCGCTCCGGGCCTTTCCATTTTCAGTCTGGAGCTAAGGCCTATTCGGCCATCGCCGGTTCGGTCTCGTCGGTCTTGCCGGCCTTGGGGTCGGCGTTGCTGTCGATCTCGAACTCGATCTTGCCGTTCACCAGCACGACCTTGACGTGGCCGCCGCGGACCAGGCGACCGAACAGGATGTCGTCGGCCAGTGGCTTCTTGATGTGCTCCTGGATGACCCGTGCCAGCGGACGGGCGCCGTAGAGCTCGTCGAAGCCGTTCTTGGCCAGCCAGTCGGCCGCGTCGTCGGACAGTTCGATCGTGATGTTGCGGTCGGCGAGTTGTGCTTCCAGCTGCATGACGAACTTCTGCACGACCTGGCGGATGATCTCCGGCGTCAGCGGCTTGAAGGCCACGACGGCGTCCAGGCGGTTGCGGAACTCCGGCGTGAACAGGCGCTTGAGGGCGGCCTCTTCCTCGCCTTCGACCTTCGAGCGGCCGAAGCCGATCGAATTGCGCTGGGCGTCCGAGGCTCCCGCGTTGGTGGTCATGATCAGGACCACGTTGCGGAAGTCGACCTTCTTGCCGTTGCTGTCGGTCAGGGTGCCGTTGTCCATCACCTGCAGCAGGATGTTGTAGACATCCCCATGGGCCTTCTCGATTTCGTCGAGCAGGACGACGGCGTGCGGGTGCTGGTCGACCGCGTCGGTCAGCTGACCGCCCTGGTCGAAGCCGACATAGCCGGGAGGGGCGCCGATCAGGCGGCTCACGGTGTGCCGTTCCATGTACTCCGACATGTCGAAACGCAGCATCTCGATGCCTAGGGTCTGGGCCAGCTGCTTGGCGGCTTCGGTCTTGCCGACGCCGGTCGGGCCGCTGAACAGGTACGAGCCGATCGGCTTGTTCGGTTCGCGCAGACCGGCGCGGGCCAGCTTCATGGCGGCCGACAGCTGGGTCAGGGCTTCTTCCTGGCCGAACACGGCGCGCTTCAGGTCGGTCTCGAGTTCCTTGAGGGCCTCGGTGTCCGACTTGCTGACCGACTTCGGCGGGATGCGGGCGATCTTGGCCACCACGGCCTCGATCTCCTTCACGCCGAGCGTCTTCTTGCGGCGGTTCTCGGGCACCAGCATCTGCGAGGCGCCGGCCTCGTCGATCACGTCGATCGCCTTGTCCGGCAGCTTGCGGTCGGTGATGTACTTGGCCGACAGTTCGACGGCGACCTTCAGGGCGTCGTTCGTGTACTTCAGCTTGTGGAAGTCCTCGTAGTAGGTCTTCAGGCCCTTGAGGATCTTGATGGTGTCTTCCACCGTCGGCTCGTTCACGTCGATCTTCTGGAAGCGACGGACCAGGGCCCGGTCCTTCTCGAAGTGCTGGCGGAACTCCTTGTAGGTGGTCGAGCCCATGCAGCGCAGGCTGCCCGAGGCCAGGGCCGGCTTCAGCAGGTTCGAGGCATCCATCGCGCCATCGGATTTGCCGGCGCCGACCAGCGTGTGCATCTCGTCGATGAACAGGATGACCTTGCCCTCGG
>CAKZJK010000124.1 GCA_936942565.1 uncultured Caulobacter sp.
TTGGAAGCTCGATCAAGTTTGCCAATCTCGGACTGCTGATCATCGACGAGGAGCAACACTTCGGGGTCAAGCACAAGGAGAAGCTGAAAGAGCTTCGCGCCGACGTGCACATGCTGACCCTGACCGCCACGCCGATTCCGCGCACGCTGCAGATGGCGCTTAGCGGCATTCGGGAAATGTCGATCATCGCCACCCCGCCGGTCGATCGCCTGGCCGTGCGCACCTACATCAGCCCGTTCGATCCGGTGACCCTGCGCGAGGCCCTGCTGCGCGAGAAATATCGCGGCGGACAGTCCTACTACGTCGTGCCGCGCATCAAGGACCTGGAGGACATCGAGAAGTTCCTCCGCACCCAGGTCCCGGAAGTGAAGTACGTCGTCGGACACGGCCAGATGTCGGCCACCCAGCTGGAAGACGTGATGACGGCCTTCTACGAGGGGCAGTACGACGTGCTCTTGGCGACCACGATCGTGGAGAGTGGGCTCGACATTCCGTCGGCCAACACCCTGATCGTCCACCGCGCCGACATGTTCGGCCTGGCCCAGCTCTATCAGATCCGGGGTCGCGTCGGCCGATCGAAGGCCCGCGCCTACGCCTATCTGACCACGCCGGTCGAGAAGTCGCTGACCCTGTCGGCCGAGAAGCGCCTGCAGGTGCTGCAGTCGCTGGACAGCCTGGGCGCTGGCTTCCAGCTGGCCAGCCACGACCTGGACCAGCGCGGCGGCGGCAACCTGCTCGGCGACGAGCAGAGCGGCCACATCAAGGAGATTGGCGTCGAACTCTACCAGCAGATGCTGGAGGACGCCGTCGCCGAGCTCAAGCAGCGGCAGGGCCAGGAGGCCCTGCTGGAGGATCGGGGCTGGTCGCCGCAGATCAACACCGGCGCGGCCGTGATGATTCCCGACGACTACGTTCCGGACCTCAATGTGCGCCTATCGCTCTATCGCCGCCTGTCCGAGGCCGAGAAGGCCGCCGACCGCGAGGCCCTGGCCGCCGAGATGATCGACCGCTTCGGCCCGCTGCCGCCCGAGACCGACTCCTTGCTCAAGGTCGTGGCCATCAAGGGTCTGTGCCGCGAGGCCAATGTCGCCAAGATCGACGTCGGCCCCAAGGGCGCTGTCGCCAGCTTCCGCAACGACGAGTTCGCCAACCCGCTGGACCTCATGCAGTTCGTGGCCAAGAACAGCCTGATCTGGAAGGTGCGACCCGACCAGAAGGTGGTCGTGAAGGGCGAATGGGAAACCCCGGCCCAGCGTCTCGACGCGGCGGAGAAGATTTTGACTCAGTTGGCCAAGCTGGCGAAGGGGTAGGGGGACTAGAATCCATCTCTCTTGGAGAGAGGGCGGGGCCCGCCGCGAAGCGGTGGGAGGGTGAGAGGTTACGAGGGCGACCGTCGAAACCTCTGTCACTCCGCCGCTTACAAGCACCGCCTTGTCCGGATAGGGCTTACCCACTCACCCTCCCACGCTGCGCGTGGGCCCCTCCCTCTCTCAATGAGAGAGGGAATTGGCGTGGCTGAATGCTCGGCGTATCCGGAATCGAACCCAGCGATTTCAACCCCTTCTCACTTTTACACGCCGCTGGATCATCGGCGTTGAATCCGCGCGCACAATCAAAGCCGTCCCCGTCGCGGGGGAGGGCGTATGGATCCGGCCCAATACGGCGGCGGGGATAGGCTGAGCGGGGCCGCGTGGTCTCGAAGCGGTTTCGACCGGGGTCTGTTCGTTGGATAGATCCGGGATCTCGGAAGAGGCCGTGGACAGGCGAGCGCGGAGCGACAGGGCGGTGATCGTACAAGCCGCCTATCGTGGATCGTCGGGCTGGAGACGGATGTAGCCGCACCAGTTGGTCCGCGCCCGTCCGGGGGCTAGTGGGAACCCGAGCTGAAACAAGCTCACGCCTCCCATCCTCACGGGCAAGAACAGCCTGGCGGAGCGGTCGTTCGAGCCGAAACGCAAATCAAACCCTACGGTCTCCGGGTTCGCCCGGCCGCTCCGTCGCCTCCCCAGCACCTTCAGCGGTCAGCCGCGTGAAGCCGAGATTCCGTCGGCTGCGCCGACACCTCCCCGGTTAGGGGAGGATTTCTAGGCCGCCAGGGCTTGGTCGATCGCCTCGGCGATCCGCTCGGGCGTCTCGGCGCCGACCACCGCGACCTTGCCGGCGAAGATGGCGAACGGCACGCCGGTCACGCCGCCCTGCACGGCCATCGCGTGCTCTCGCGCCACGGCCTCCTTGTCGGCCCCTTCGGAGAGCAATTGCAGCACCACCAGACGCTCCATGCCCGCGGCCTCGGCGATATCGCCCAGCACGACGGGATCGCCGATATCCAGGCCCTGCTCGAAATAGGCCTTGAACAGCGCCTCGACGACCTGGTCCTGCGCCCCCGCCGTCAGGGCCCAGCGGATCAGGCGATGGGCGGCGTTGGTATTGGGCGAAAGCGCGATGGCGTCGAAGTCGAACGTGATGCCTTCCTCCGCGCCGCCCTCGACCAGGGCGGCGTGGACGGCCTTGAGACGCTCGGGGTCCTTGAACTTCTGGGCCATGTAGGCCTTGCGGTCGACGCCTTCCTCGGGAAGCGACGGATCCAACTGATAGGGGCGCCAGATCAATTGAGCCTCGAGACCTGGGCGCAGCGCCAGGGCCGACTTCAGCCGCCGCCAGCCCAGATAGCACCAGGGGCAGACGACGTCCGCGACGACGTCGATGATCATGGGCTGGGACTGGGCCAAGGCGTCCTCCTCGGGAAACTCTGTCCGCGACGGGACGATGCTCATATAGCCACGCGTCGGCGGGCGCCCAAGCGCGGCTGGTCAGGAAACCTGGCGCTTGAGCGCCGCGGCGGCCGCGCGTTCCAGGGCCTTTACCGCCCCTTCGCCCGGCTGGACCTCGGCCACGCCGATGTCGAATTCGCAGACGAAGGGCGGGCGGTCCTCGCCGGCGTCGAAGGCGGTGCAGCCGATCACGGCGGCGATCCGTTCGGCGGCGGCGCGGGCGGCGTTCTGGTTGGTCGCCGGCAAGGCCAGGGCGAAGACCTCGGTCGACAGGCGAGCCGGGGTGTCCTCGACCCGGACCAGGCGGCCGATCATCGAGCCGATCTGCGGAATGGCGCGATCCAGCCAGCCGTTCTGCCGCGCCCAGGTGGTGTCGGGCTTGTCGGCGACCCTCAGCACGCAGATCGACAGCGGCCGAGCCCGTTCGCGGGCGGCCGTCGACAGACGCGCCAGGTGGGCGGCGAACAGGTCGCGCGTGAAAAGGCCGGTGGCCGCGTCCATCAGGCCCGAGCTGCGGGCCTTCTCCAAGGCGCCCCGGATCGCTTCGCCGCGCCGGAAATTGCGGGCCAGCTCCATGACGCGCAGAGCGGTTTCGGTCTCGGGCGTCTCGGGCGAGGCCACGTCCGACACGCCCCGGTGGAAGGCGTCGGACATGGTCACATAGCTCTCGGCCTTCAGATAGAGCAGGGCCGGAATGTGATAAAGGCGTGTGTTGCGGCGCATGCCCGCCGCGATCGACAGGGCTTCCTGCTGGCTGTCGCCAGCCCACAGCACGACCGCGTCGAACGGGCGCTCGTGCAGATAGTCGAAGGCCGTGTAAGCCGTGAACGCGCCGACCACTTCGGCGCCGCTGCGCTGCAAGGCGTTGGAAAGGGCCAGGAATTGCGGGGCCGGCTCGCCAACGGCCAGGACGCGGAAGGGGACCTCGGATTGCTCGGGCAGATCCAGGCGGCGCCCGCGGTCGCCGAAGGTCTCGAGACGCAGCTCGAACTCCTCCTCGGCGATGGCGGTGCGGACCAGGGTCTCCAGACGCAGGGCCGCCTGCGACGGATGGAGCGGCGGCGACAGGGTCAGGTCGAACGTCTGGTCGCGATAGTCGGCCTCGGGCTCGCCGATGGCGATGACCGGCAGGCGGCGCGGCGCGACGGCGGCTTTCAGCCGGCGCGACAGGGTCTGGACGTCCGGACCGGCGGTGGCGAGATCGACGATCACCGCCTCGATCGGCAGGTCGCCAAGCGCCGCGACGGCGGCGTAAGGCCCCCGCGCGGTGATCGTGCGCCAGCCCAGCCGGTCCAGCCCTTCGGCCAAGGGGCCGGCGCGAACGTCGTCGCGCGCCACGATCAGGATCCGGGCGTCTGCCGCCAAACCAACCTCCGCCCGAACGCTCGCCTTGCCGACCGGGCGGCGAGCGTCGAGATTCGTCGCCGCAACATAGCAGACCAAGGGCGCGGTCAAAGCCGCGCGACGCCGCGGGCTGGGGGCGAATCGAAGATCGCCGGGAGAAGGCGCGCGAGGGCTTGCCTGACCGAACGTCAGGCCCGCTCTAGTATGGCGAACCGGCCGCTTGGCGATAGCCGGAAGGGAGACGACGTCATGGGCCAGGGGCCGCTTTCGGGCGTCAAGATCGTGGAATTCGCGGGCATCGGACCGGGGCCGTTCTGCGGCATGCTGCTGTCGGACCTGGGCGCCGACGTCGTCCGGATCGACCGTAAGGGGCAGGGGCGGGGATCGCCGGCCGATGTGACCGCGCGCGGCCGCCGCTCGGTGGCGCTGGACCTCAAGCATCCCGAGTCGATCGAAACCTGCCTGAAACTCCTGGAAAAGGCCGATGGGCTGATCGAGGGTTTCCGGCCGGGCGTGATGGAGCGGTTGGGCCTTGGCCCCGATGTCGCCCTGGCCCGCAATCCCAAGCTTGTCTACGGACGAATGACCGGCTGGGGCCAGACGGGGCCCTACGCCAAGGCCGCCGGTCACGACATGAACTACATCGCCATCACCGGGGCGCTGCACGCGATCGGGACGCGGGACAAGCCCGTGCCGCCGCTGAATCTGGTCGGCGACTTCGGCGGCGGGGCGCTTTATCTGGCCTTCGGTCTGCTGGCGGGCGTGATCCACGCTCGGGAAACCGGTCAGGGGCAGGTGATCGACTGCGCCATGAGCGATGGGGCCGCCTCGCTGATGGCCATGTTCTACGGCTTCAAGGCCGGCGGCATGTGGAACGAGGGGCGGCGGACCAATCTGCTCGACGGCGGCGCCCACTTCTACGACACCTATCAGTGCGCCGACGGCAAGTGGATCTCGATCGGCTCGATCGAGCCGCAGTTCTACCTGCTTCTCCTGGAAAAGACGGGGATCTCCGATCCTCAGTTCCAGCACCAGATGAGCCGCGAGGAGTGGCCGGAGCTGCGCGAGAAGCTGGCGGCCGTCATCAAGACCAAGGCGCGGGACGAGTGGTGCGCGATCATGGACGCCACGGATGTCTGCTTCGCGCCGGTCCTGACCATGGACGAAGCGCCCAGCCACGCCCACAACGCCGCCCGCCAGACCTTCGTCGAGGTCGAGGGGGTGACCCAGCCGGCGCCGGCGCCGCGTTTTTCGGCGACGCCCGGCGCGATCCAGGGACCGCCCCCGAAGATCGGCGGCCACAATGACGCGGCGTTGGCCGATTGGGGCTTCTCCGCCGACGCGATCGCGGGCCTGAAGGCGTCGGGGGCGCTCTAGACCCGTTCAGGTCCGGTTCAGGCGGCGGGTCCTAGCGTTCGAAGGTCGATCGGTCTCCGCGCCATCCGTCCCTCGATGCGGCGACCGGTTCCAGGCCAAGCCTTGAAAGACGCGTCGTCCCCCCCGACGGCGCGTCTTTGACTTCCGGGGGCGGCGCCGCCATGGTCCGCCGGATGAAAGACCCGCTCCACCAGATCCGCTGGCGCGACCTCGATCTCGATCCGATCCACTGGGCCCGTGAAATCCTGCGCGTGCTGGGTCTGGCGCTCTCCAGGCTCTGGGGGCGAGACGTCATGCTCTACGTCGGCGGGGTCTCGTTCTTCGCGCTGCTGGCCGTGTTTCCGGGCCTGGCGATTCTGCTTGGTCTCTACAGCCTGTTCCTGACGCCGGACACCGCCGCCCGCCAAGCCACCAAGCTGGCCGAGCTGATTCCGTCCGGGGCGCGCGGCATGTTCCAGGACGAGTTCGGGCGCCTGGCCCACGCCCCCGGCGGCGCGGTCTCGCTGCAGAGCGGCGTCGTCCTGATCGTCGGCGCCTACGCCGCCCATCGTGGTTTCAAGGCGCTGCTGGCGGGCCTCTCCTTTATTCACGACGAGGAGAACCAGCGCGGTTTCCTCGGCTTCAACCTGATGGCGCTGCTGGTGCTGATCGCCGCCTTCGGTCTGCTGTTCTTCATGTCCGGCATCTTCCTGACCCTTAGACTGCTGGGTTCGGCGCTGAACCTGAGGCCGCTGGCGGGCGTGTCGTGGATCCAGAGCGAATGGACCTGGGCCAGCTTCGGCATCGTGTTCGGCATGACGCTGGTCTATCGCTACGCCATGTCGCGCGAGCCAGTCGGTTGGCGCGCCTCGACCTCCGGCGGCGTCGCCGCCGCGGCGCTTTGCGTCTTCATGTCGTGGGCCAGCGCCTTCTACGTCGAGAAGGTCGTTCACCTGGGCGCGACCTACGGCTCGATCTCGGCCGTGATCATCTTCCTGATCTGGGTGTCCTGGAGCGTCAACGCCATCTTCTTCGGCGGCGCGCTGGCGACCGAGGTCGAGATCGCGCTGGACGAGCGGCCTCGGGCTTTGCTGGAAGGGCCTAGGGCGATCCCGCTCAAGCCGCCTTCAGAATACGAAACCTGATCACGCCGCCGTCCTGGTCGGTGATCTCCAGAACCGTCGCGCCGACCTGGCCGGCGAAGTGAGGGACATCGATCCGGGCCATCGGGTCCGTGGCCAGCAGAACCAGCTCCGCGCCGGGCGCGGCGGCCTCGTGGGCCTTGCGCAACTTCAGGGTCGGCACGGGGCAGTGATGGCCCCTGGCGTCGACGAGAATCTGCCCGGTCCCAACTGAACTAGGCATCCGTGAACACCGTCTCGGCTTCGGCGGCGGACAGTATCCGATGCTGGCCCGGCTCGAGGTCCTGAGGCAGCGCGATCCCGCCGATCCGCTCGCGGTGCAGGTCCACGACGTGATTGCCGACGGCGGCTAACATGCGTCGGACCTGATGGTAGCGGCCTTCGGTGATCGTCAGCCGGGCAGACCGCTCGTCAACGACGTCCAGTCGAGCAGGCAGGAGCGGTTTCTCCTCGCCTTCCAGCATCAGCGTCCCCGCGGCGAAGGCCTCGCCCTCGGCGCCGTTCAGCGGCCGATCGAGCTTGGCCAGATAGGTCTTCGGGACATGGCGCTTGGGCGAGATGACCCGGTGCAGGAAGTCGCCGTCGTCGGTGATCAGGATCAGGCCGCTGGTGTCCTTGTCGAGCCTTCCGACCGTCGACAAGGCCGGATCGCGCAGTCGCCAACGCCGCGGCAGCAGATCATAGATCTTCTCGCCGTCTTCCTTGTGCGAGCACACGACGCCCAGGGGCTTGTGCATCATCAGCACCAGCGGCGCGGGCGGATCGACGGGAACGCCCCGGATCGTCATGCGCTCGGGCAGGCTCGCGTCCACGGCGATCCGGACGCCGGCGTCCTTCAGCGCCTTGCCGTCCAGCACGACCTTGCCGGTGGCGACCAGGGCCTGGACCTCCTTGCGGCTGCCATAGCCGAGATTGGCCAGCAGCCGGTCCAGGCGGGCCATCAGCGCCTTGCTCATTTGCGCGCCTCGAAGACCTTGTAGCCGTCGCCTTCCGCGACCAGTCGAACCTTGGCGAAGCTCTCGGCCAGGATCGCCTCGTAAGGCAGGTGGCGGTTGGCGACCATCCACAGAACGCCGCCCTTGCGCAGGGCGTCGGCCGCCGCGCGGATGAAGGCTTGGCCCAGCGCCTTGTCCTCGCCGCCACCGTCATGGAAGGGCGGATTGCTGACGACGAAATCGAGGTCTTTCAGACCCGCGTCGCCACGAACATCGCCCCAGACAAAGGCCGCGCGCGGATCGGCGACATTGCGCTTGGAGACCTCGACCGCGCGGCGATCCAGCTCGACGAGGGTCAGCTTGGTCACCTTCTTGGAGGCCAGCACATTGAGCGCCAGCAGACCAATGCCCGCGCCGAAGTCCGCGCCGGCTCCAGCGAATTCGGGCAGCACTTGGAGCAGGGCGTTCGTGCCGGCGTCGAGGCGATCCCAGCTGAAGACGCCAGGCTGGGTCCAGAGACCGTTCTCGGCGATCTGGCGTGGCGCGCCGGCGGCGATGGCCTCGTCCAGGCCTTTCGGCGTCGCGGGGCGAACGACCATGCAGATGCGGTTGTGGCGTCGGGCGCTTTCGCCAACCTCGCAGCCGAAGGCCTCGAGCTCCTTCTTCAGGCGCAGGCCGCCGCGGTCCTTCGGGGCGAAGGCGGTCAAGCGAGCGCCGGCCGCCAAGGTCCGCAGGGCTTGGGCGAGGACAAACCGCCGTTCGATCGCTCCGGCCGGCGCGCGGACGGTGACCGCGTTAAGAGATTCGCTCTCGATCGCGGCGATGTCGCTGGAGCCGATCATGAGGGGCGACAGCTGGATCGCGTCCGGCGCGGAGGGGGCCAGATCGTGATCGGCCTGACCATAGAGCGCGGTGCGGTTCGCCGACATGCTTGTCCTGAAAGGGTTTTTGGCCACGAAGAGCGGTGGCGGACAGGGTGTCCAATTTTTCTAATATCCATACTCGTCCACCCCTGTCCATTGGCGTCCGAAATATTGCGCAATTACAAAGCACTAGTAGTCTGTCTTCAGCCGCAGCCGTTCTTAACAATCCGTCTCAATGCGGTGCTTTGAGATAGATATATTAAAGAGGATTTTCGAGCTCATGGGTTCGATTTCCAGGTTGAGCGCGCTTGGGGTTAAGCGAATGACGCGCCCGGGCTTCTATTGCGACGGAGCGGGTCTCTACCTGCAAATCGCCAAGGGCGGAAGCAAGTCTTGGGTGTTCAAATACTGCCTTGATGGTCGGCACAGGCAAATGGGGCTCGGAGGCATCAATGCGATAAGCCTCGCCGAGGCGCGAGAGCTTGCGACCGAGGCTAGGAGCATGAAGGCCCGGGGCATTGATCCGATTGACGCGCGCCAGGAGCGGAGGCGCGAACGGCGTGTTGAGCGAGCGAAGGCTGTCACATTCGCCCATGCCGCCCAGTCTTATATTGAGGCCAACCGCGCAGGGTGGAAGAACAGCAAGCACGCCGAGCAGTGGAGCGTGACCATCGCCACCTATGTGGCCCCGGTCATGGGACGTATCTCGGTTGCTGACATCGACACCGGGCTGGTGCACAAAGCGATTGAGCCGATCTGGAAGTCCAAGCCGGAGACCGCCAGTCGCGTCCGTGGGCGCATTGAAGCCATCCTGGATTGGGCGAAGGTGCGGGGTTACCGTGAGGGCGAAAATCCCGCCCGTTGGCGCGGGCACCTTCAAAAGCTTCTGCCGGCGAAGACCAAGGTTCGCGCCGTTCAGCATCATAAGGCCTTGCCGTTCCGCCAAATGCCCGAGTTCATGGCGACGCTTCGGGCGCAGTCTGGGACAGCGCCGTTGGCGCTTGAGTTCGCCATCCTGACGGCCGCCAGAACCGGCGAAGTGATCGGCGCGACCTGGGCGGAGATCGACCTTGAGCAACAAATCTGGACGGTTCCAGCGGGTCGCATGAAGGCGGCTAAGGTACATCGCGTCCCGCTCTCGCCGAGGGCACTGGAGATCTTGGAGCTGATGTTGACGCGCAGGCGAGCGGAAGACGCAAGCTTGCGCCGGTCCGAAACCAGTTCACGAGTTGCTCCGGTTTTTCCAGGACAGAAGGCGGGGGCTGCGTTGAGCAATATGGCGCTCTTGGCTCTGCTCAAGCGCATGGGACGCGGCGATTTAACCGTCCATGGGTTTCGCAGCACATTCAGAGACTGGGCTGCCGAAGCAACCGATTTCCCGAGTGAAGTTGTTGAAATGGCGCTTGCCCATACCATCAACAATAAGGTTGAGGCGGCCTATCGCCGTGGCGATCTTATCGAAAAGAGGCGAGCGCTTATGTCATCGTGGATGGCGGCGACCAACATTTGAGCGGAGGGACATCATGTCGAAATCAACCAAAATCAGGCGCGGAGGGCAGCCGGAGGTCGACGCGATCCTCGAAAAGCTTGCGGCAGCTATCCAAGAAGCTCACTCGACTGGCGATTTCGGTGACGCGTTCTCGTTCTCGCGAAATCTGGTCAACTCGAGAGCACTTGAAATTATCAAAAAGTATGATGTTCAGAACCTCGGAGAGATTGAAGTCTCCCGTATCGAAAATAGTGAAAATCTGAGCAAATCAGAATGCGGTAAATTTCTTAGGATAGCGGGTGCAACCGAGATCGTTTTAGAGGAAATCGAGAAGATCGACCAAAATGGAGTTCGCTTTCCGGCATTCTCTTATGGATTTTTCTCAGCGCTATCCCTCTTTGCCTCAATAGTTGAAGACAGCAACGTTCTGGCTCATAGCGCGGCGATTGCGAAGCAGGAGACGGCACAGAAGAGCGGCGGTCGCGCAACTGGTCGCAAGTATAAAGCAGAACGCGACGCGCGCCTCGCGAATTTGATGCCGTTCGTTACCAATGGGCCAGGAAAGACGAACCGCGACATTGCACGCCAGTTTTTGAAGGAGACGGGCGCCTCTTTAGAACTGGACACGGTTGCGGGGTACGTCCGTCAGCTTAGGGCAAACGCGTCCAGCGAAGTTTTGTAGGACGCAGCTTGCTGCGTCCCAGTGCGCACTCACGAGTGCTGATCTTTCATCCGTGTGGTTCCAGACGAACAGGAGCACACATCAGTGTACAGTTTCGAGCAACCGCGAGCCATCACGGTCGATCAGTTTTGCCGCGCCTATGGGCTTGGCAGGTCAAAGTTCTACTTGCTGGTTAGGGACAACCAGATCCGAACCTTGAAGGTCGGGACGAAGACGCTTGTTGCGACCGAAGAGGCGGAGCGCTGGTTTCGCAGCCTCTACACCTGACCGGCGCCTAGCCAGCACTGCAACTTAGTACCCAACACGAGGAGAGGACCGACATGTCGTGTCCGACCGATCCCCCGCGCCCAATAGGCGGCGAGGCGCGCTATCCCTTTGCCTGTAAGCTTGCCTGGTGGCTGAGCTGGTGCGTCATCCCCACCGTGCCGAGCCGCGCCATAAAGATCATGCAAGAGCCAGGCGGTGTTCTAAAGCTTGGCCTGCTCCTATCGGCCGACATCGCCGGGCCTGTTCGCGCGGTGGCGGTTGAGGCAGACGGCCGCTGGCACGTTGCGTTATGGCCGGTCTCCGGGTCGCTGATCCGGTTACCTGACTACGCCGACCTGGTTGCCCACTACCTTCACCTCCACGTCCTGCACCGGACGCCGCCTTGGCGGATCGTCTGGTGGTGCGCCGATGCTGCGACGCCGATACCAGCAATCCGATTTAGGCTCATTATGGCTTCGGCAGGACGCCATGCCTACAAGTATCCGACCCTCGCAGAGCCGGACGGCGTTCCCGCCGCCTTGATCGCAAAGCTCCAGCAGGCGGCCGCTGCCGGCTACTTGGTGGGCCAGAAGCCGGGGGTTATGCCGTGAGCCCCTCTATGTCCATATGCCCGATCTTGCGCTCTTCAGCGGTGGGTATTGATCCAGACCCTTCGCCCCAGGGCCCTCAAGGCACGCGGGGGATAGCGCGCTTGCGTTCCGAATGCGCTAGATTTTTGCGGTGGCAGCATCATCAGCCAAATCAGTTGCTTGACCAGAAAGCGCTCCGCATGCGCAGGGAGCGGCGGAGATGAGCCGGACGCCTGTTTCGCTTCGCCTCACGCGCCAGCAGATCGCGTTCCTCCGCCGGCACGCCGAGGTCCATGGCGTCAGCCTCTACCAGGCCAGCACCCGAGCCATGGAAGCCGGCCTAGCGGCGCTAGCCGGCGCTTCGGAACCGGGAGCGGCGGAGGAGCCGATCGCGGCCCTGATCGGCGAACTTTTGGCCAGGATCGAGCGGCTGGAGCGCTTTGCCGATCGAGCACTCTACAGCGCGGCGGCAGCTTACGCCTACGCGCGCCAGGCCACCCTAGCCGGCGCGCGTGACGCCAAGGCCCTGGACGAGGCGGTCACCGAAGCCGCCGGCGAGGCCTACCGACGGCAGCGCGACCTTGCGCGAGGCGGGTCATGAGCGCGCCCATCAAGACGGGCCAGGGGCTCGTCGCCCATGGACTTGGCGCCGCGCTTCAACGCTGGGCCGGCTATGCCAAGATCACGCTTGTTATCGTGGCGCTGTCTATGGCGGCGCTGATCGCGCGCGAGACGAGCGGCCCTCAGCGGATGCTGGGAACAACCTACGTTGAGGCGCGCCTTAAGCTCTGGCTTGCCGACGGCCAGCCGGTCGAACCGACGGTGAAGATCTCCGGCCATCGCGGCGTCTTCGATGTCCCGGCCCGCGAGATCATCGCGACGCCGGCCGCCGCGCGCGCCTGGTCATCACTGGTCCGCGCGAGCCTTCGAGGGCTTGGCCTTGGCGCGGTGTTGGGCGCCTTGGCCAGTCTCGCCTGGTCGGCGGTGATGGATCGCTGGGGCCGTCGCGCCGCTCGGGATCGGGTCATCCGGGGCGCGGACGTGTTGAGCGCCCGGGCCTTGGCCAGAATGACCGAGCCGTCGGCGGGCGAGAAGGCGCTCCGTCTTGGTGAGGTCGCGATCCCTACGGATCTTGAGACCCGCCATGCGGCGTTCGTCGGCTCGCCTGGCAGCGGCAAGACCACGGCTTTGCGTCAGTGGCTCGACGGCCTGGAGGGGCGGGGAGAGCCCGCGCTCGTCTATGACACCTCCGGCGAGTTCGTGGCTCACTACTTCCGGCCAGAACGCGGCGATGTGATCCTCAATCCTTTCGACGCGCGCGGCGCCTATTGGAACCCGTTCGACGAGATCTCCCATCCGGCCGACGCCGACCGCATCGCCGCCCAGCTCGTCACCGCCAGGGGTGATGCGGCCGACGACGTCTGGACACAGGCCGCGCGCGCCCTGGTCGCCAACGTCATGCGTCAGCTCTGGCGCGAGGGGCGGGGCGAGCCCGCCGCTCTGATCGAGATGCTCTGCCTCGCCAGCAAGGAGGAGTTGCGTCACTGGCTCGCCAACACCTCATCGGCGCGGACCTTTGAGGAAGATGCCGATCGGGCCACCGCCTCGGTGCTCTTCATGTTGGCCGAGGTCGTGAACCTGCTGCAGTACCTGAAGGCGGAGCCTGGCGAAGGGCAACACTTCAGCTTCCAGGCCTTCATCAAAGGTCTGGACGCCCAACAGGGCGCCAAGCCCTGGGTCTTTGTGCCACGCAAGGAAGACTATTTCGAAGCCATGCGGCCGCTGCTGGCCTGCTGGCTGGAGTGCGCTTGCGGCGCGATCCTCGGCCTTGAGCCGAAATCCGATCGCCGCGTCTGGATGATGCTCGACGAGCTTCCGGACATGCCGGCTGTCGATCAGCTAACGCGCCTCCTGCCCCAGGGGCGCAAGTTCGGCGCGGCTGTCGTCATCACCTTCCAGGCCATCGGGCAGATGCGGGACCGCTACGGCAAGGACGCCGCCGAGGCCCTGCTGGGCTGCTGCAACACCAAGCTCTTTCTTCAGATGACCGACAGCGACAGCCGCCGATGGGCGAGCCAGACGATCGGCGACGTCGAGGTCGAGGTGCGGGGCGCGACCGAGTCCCTGGCCTTTGAAGTCGGCAAGGGCCGAACCTCGCTCGCCGCCCATCGCCAGATTCGGCCTGCGCTGATCGACAGCGAGTTCAAGCTGCCGCGCTTCCATGGCGTCTTGCAGTTGGCCGACGGGCGTCCGGCCGCGCGGATCGTGCTCAACAATCGCCACATCGCTACTCGAGGACCCGCGCGCCATCCGGCCTTCGTGCCTGGAGATGTGGGAGCGACCTTTTGGGGGCGGCTGCCGAGCCGTGGCCGTAGCGAGCCCGTGGTTCCGGACGGCGGGCCTGTGTGATGGTCGCCACCATCAGCGGACTTTCGAGTTCAGCTCAGGCGGCCAGCTACTACGAGGCGGACGACTACTATGCGGAGGGCGGCCTTGCCCCGAGCGAATGGCGCGGCGACGCCGCCAAGGCGCTTGGGCTGTCTGGCGAGGTCGATCGCGACGCCTTCAAGGCGCTGCTGGATGGCGTCCTGCCCACGGGCCAGGTCCTGGGCACGCATCGGGGCGGGGAGCGCGAGCATCGGCCCGGCTGGGATCTGACCTTCAGCGCGCCGAAGTCGGTCTCGGTCATGGCTCTGGTCGCGGGCGATACGCGCTTGATCGCCGCCCATGACGAGGCCTCGCGCCGAGCCTTGGCCTATGTCGAGCGTCATGGCGCTGCGACCCGGGTGCGCGATGGCGCGGAGGTCGCCCACGTGAAGACCGGAAACCTTGCGGCGGCGACCTTCCGCCATGAGACCAGCCGCGCCCAAGATCCGCAGCTTCACACGCACAGCGTCATTCTCAACGCGACGCGCGATCGTGAGGGGACCTGGCGCAGTCAGGAGGGGCGAACCTTCTTCCAGCTCCATAAGGCGGCAGGCGAGATCTATCGCCAGGAGTTGGCCGCCGCCGCCGA
>CAKZJK010000125.1 GCA_936942565.1 uncultured Caulobacter sp.
ATCGCTCAGGGCGTCACCGTCAAGGTCGTCAAGGGCATGATCACGGAAGTCCGCGCCAAAGGCGAACCCGCCGCCGCCAATGACGGCAAGAACTAAGAACCCTTCCTGAGGCGTTCTAGCGACGTCGCCTGAAAAGCTGCTGATCCATGCTGACTCTCTCCCGCTGGAAGATCATCGCCGTTACCCTGTCGGTGGTCTTCGGGATTCTGTTCTCCCTGCCCAACGTGCTTCCGCAGAAGACGTTGGACGCCATGCCCGCGTGGCTGCCGCACCAGAAGCTGAACCTCGGCCTCGACCTGCAGGGCGGCTCCTATCTGCTCTATGAGGTCGACACCGAGGCGCTGCATCGCGAGCGTCTGTCGAACCTGATGGAAGACACCCGCACCCAGCTGCGGAGCGAGCAGATTCCGTTCGGGGAACTGAGCCAGCAGGGCGAGATCATCAGCGTCCGTATCGGCGACGCGGCTCGCTACAATGACGCGCTGAACCTTCTGCGCAAGAACCTCGGCGCGCCGCTGGCCGGCGTGATCGGGGGCAAGGACGTCTCGGTCTCGGGCAAGGGCGACAACCGCATCGAAGTCCGCTTCGTGCCGGAAGCGATCAAGGCCGACGCCGTCAAGGCGGTCGACCAGTCGATCGAAACGATCCGTCGCCGGATCGACAGCCTGGGCACCAAGGAGCCCTCGATCAACCGCCAGGGCGAAAACCGGATCATGATCCAGGCCCCGGGCGAGAGCGATCCGGAGAAGCTGCGCTCCATCATCGGCAAGACCGCCAAGCTGACCTTCCAGATGGTCGACGAGACGGTGACGCCGGAAGACATCCAGGCTGGCCGCATCCCGCCAGGCTCGGAAGTCCTGCCGGGCGACCAGTACGCGCCGGTCTACGTCGTCAAGAAGCGCGCCCTGGTCTCGGGCGAGGAACTGACCAACGCTCAGCAGCAGTTCGATCCGCAGAGCGGCAACCCGGTCGTGGCGCTGACCTTCAACGCGTCGGGCGGCCGCAAGTTTGGCGACCTCACGGCGCGTAACGTTGGCAAGCGCTTCGCGATCGTGCTGGACGACAAGGTGCTGTCGGCGCCCGTGATCAACGGCCCCATCACCGGCGGCAGCGGCATCATCACCGGCAACTTCACCGTCCAGAGCGCCAACGAACTGTCGCTGCTGCTGCGATCGGGCGCTCTGCCCGCGCCGCTGAACGTCGAAGACCAGCGCACCGTGACCGCCGAGCTCGGCGCCGACGCCGTCAAGGCCGGCTCGATCTCGCTGGCGATCGGCGCGCTGTCGATGTTCGTGTTCGTGATCCTGGCCTATGGCCTGTTCGGCGGCTTCGCGGCCATCGCCCTGGTGGTCAACGTCCTGCTGATCGTCGGCATCATGTCGATGACCCAGGCGACCCTGACCTTCCCGGGCATCGCCGGCCTGATCCTGACCCTGGCCGTCGCCGTCGACGCCAACGTGCTGATCTACGAGCGCATGCGCGACGAGGCCAACGCCGGGCGAACGCCCATGGCCGCGGCCGACCACGGCTACAAGCTGGCCCTGACCTCGATCCTGGACGCCAACATCACCAGCCTGATCTCGGGCCTGATCATGTTCAGCTTCGGCTCGGGCCCGGTGAAGGGCTTCGCCTGGACCCTGGTGATCGGCGTGTTCACCTCGCTGTTCACCGCCATCTTCATCACCCAAGTGCTCATCGGCTGGTGGTTCAAGACCGCCAAGCCGAAGAAGCTGCCGATCGCATAGGAGATCCGACCAATGCGTTGGCCCCTCATTCGCTACATCCCCCGCGCCACCAAGTTCCGCTTCGTGCGCTGGGCCCCCGTCGCGGCCGTCTTCTCGGCGATCCTGATCGTCGGGGCGATCGCCTCGCTGTTCCTGCAAGGCCTGAACCTCGGCATCGACTTCAAGGGCGGCAACGCCCTGGAAATCGCCATGTCGCGGCCCGTGCCCCTGGCCGACCTGCGCTCGGCCATGAACCAGATCGGCGTTCATGACGCCCAGGTTCAGGGCTTCGCCAGCCAGCCGAACTCGGCGATGGTCAAGTTCCTGCCAGCCGAGGGCCAAGCGCCTAGCGCCGCCTCGGCTAATGTCGAACGCGAGCTGGTCAAGCGCTTCCCAGACCTGAAGGTGACCAGCCGCTCGGAAGTCGGCGCCAAGGTCTCGGGCGAACTGCTGATGTCCGGCTTCAAGGCGCTGGGCGTCGCCCTGCTGCTGACCCTGGGCTACATCTGGTTCCGCTTTGGCCTGTCGTACGGAACGGGCGCGGTGGTCGCGGTCATCCACGACATCGTCCTGACCCTGGGTCTGCTGTCGGTGGTCGGCATCGAGTTCTCGATGACCGAGATCGCGGCCCTGCTGACGGTCATCGGCTATTCGATGAACGAGAAGGTCATCACCTTCGACCGTCTGAAAGAGAACCTGCGCAAGTACAAGACCACCCCCCTGCGCGACATCATCGACCTGTCGGAGAACGAGCGTTTGTCGCGGACGATCATCACCGGCACCACGGCCTTGCTGGCTCTGGGCGGCACGATGGTCTTCGGCGGTCCGGTGCTGTTCCCGCTGGTCTTCACCATGGTGTTCGGCATCATCATCGGCACCTATTCGTCGATCTACATCGCCCTGCCGCTGATCCTGGTTTGGGGCGTCAAGCGCAACGACGACGACGCCACGCCGGTCAAGTTCGGCGCGGCCTCGCGCCCCTGATGCGGCAACCGCCGTCCATCGACGCCTGGGGCGGCGGAGGCTTTCGAGTCTCCGGCGTCTGGCGGCCCGGCTCGCTGCTGATCCTCGACGATCAGCCGCGCGACTGGGCCGCGACCGCCTTGGCGGACCTGACCCCCGAGTCGTTCGCCGAGGTTTTCGCCGCCGGCGGGGCGGTGGAGTTCGTGCTGCTGGGGACTGGGCTCGCCAACGCCTTGCCGCCGCGTCCCGTCCGCGACGCCCTGAAGGCGGCCGGTATCGGTCTGGAATTCATGAGCACCGAGGCCGCCGCGCGCACCTACAACGTGCTGGCCAGCGAGGGCCGGCGGCTGGCGGCGGCGCTGATCGCGGTGTGAGGCGGGGGATAGGGCGCTTAAGAACCCCGTTCTCCCAAAACTTTGCCCGACTCCCAAAACACCCCTATGGTCCCCCTCCAAGGAAAAGGGATCCTAGGGGGAAACCGATGTCTGGACTGCTTTCCAACTTCCGCAACACCATCATCGTCAGCTTCGTGCTGGCGTTGGTGATCGTCATTGGCTACGGCCACAGCCCGCAAGGCCATGGCCTGGTCTATTTCCAGGCCATCTTCCGCTGGCTGCACGTGCTGTTCGGCATCCTGTGGATCGGGCTGCTGTACTATTTCAACTTCGTGCAGATCCGCGTGATGCCGCAGATCCCGGCCGAGCTGAAGCCGGCGGTCAGCAAGTATATCGCGCCCGAGGCGCTGTTCTGGTTCCGCTGGGCGGCTCTCGCGACCTGGGTCATGGGTGTCATCCTGGCTTATAGCCGCGGCTATCTGCTGGAAGCCGCCACCCTGGGCCTGGCCGGCGGCTACACCCCCGGCGCCGACATGGGCTTCACCTTCATCGGCACCGGCATGTGGCTGGCCACGGTGATGTTCCTCAACGTCTGGGTCTTCATCTGGCCGAACCAGAAGATCGCCTTGGGGCTAGTCGAGGCCGACGCGGAGGCCAAGGCCAAGGCGGCCAAGACGGCCATGCTGTTCTCGCGCACCAACACTCTGCTCAGCATCCCGATGCTGGCGACCATGGCGATGAACCAGACGCTGTTCGGCTGACGCCGGCGACGACACGCTGTAAGGGGAGGGCCCGTCATCTCGACGGGCCCTTTTCTTTTGAGCTCATGGCCGACACCGAAACTCTCGACGACCTCGTCCGCCGCGTCGATCCGGACCGCTGGCTGACGACCCGCTTCATCGCCGACCCGGCCGCCCGGGCCGACGTCATCGCGCTGTACGGCCTGAACTACGAGCTGGCCCGGGTGGCCGGCGGCGTCTCCAACGCCCTGATGGGCGAGATCCGCATCACCTGGTGGCGCGAGGCCATGGAAGAGATCGCGGCCGGCAAGGCGCCGCGCAAGCATCCCAATGTCGAGGCCCTGGCCGCGTCGGGGTTCGATCCCAACGCTCTGGCGGCCTTGTCCGAGGCGCGCTTCACCGATCTGGACGAGGGGCCTCTGAAGGACGAGGCGGCGGTGATGGCCTATGTCGACGGCACGGCCGGGGCGCTGGCGGTGCTGGCCGCCCGGCGGCTGGACCCGAGCGCCGATCCCCACGCCGTGAAAGGCGCGGCGCGGGCCTGGGGTCTGGCGGGACTGTGGCGTCTGACGTCAGCGGGCCGGGCGCGCCTGCCCGAAAGCTGGACGCAGGCCGAGGTTAAGCAGCGAGTCGAGGCTCAGCTGAAGGCCGCGCGGGGCGAGGTTCGGGGTCTGCCGGTGACGGCGTTCCCGGCCGTCGCGCCGGCCGCCCTGGCGCGGGCCTATGCGTCCGGCCGCGAGATGGGCGAGCTGGAGAAGAAGGCGCGGCTGACCTTCGCGGTGGCGACGGGGCGGCTGTAGTCTTCATCCGATCTCCCCGGCGAATGCCGGGGCCCAGATCGTAAGGCTCTGAGGTGCATGCAAAGACGCCCGCGATCTTTTCCGGATCGCGGGCGCTTTGGCATCTGGGCCCCGGCATTCGCCGGGGAGGTCGGAGTGGGATGTGGCCTTACTTCCCCGGTCGCGTGTTCCCCGTCCACTGGTCCAGCCAGTCCAGCACTTCCTTGTGCCACTGCACCGAGTTCTGGGCCTTCAGCACCCAGTGGTTCTCATTGGGGAAGTACAGGAGCTTGCTGGGCACGCCCTTGCGCTGCAGGGCGCTGAACGTCGCCAGGCCCTGCTCGACGGGGATGCGGTAGTCGAGCTGCCCCTGGACCACGAGCTGCGGCTTGACCCACTTGTCGACGTGCAGGGCGGGGTTGAAGGTCTCGTAGGTCGTGCCCGGTTGCCACGGCGTCCCGCCGTTCTCCCACTCGGTGAACCACAGCTCCTCGGTCGCGAAGCCCATGGCGCGGGTGTCGAAGACGCCGTCATGGTTGACGAGGCACTTCCACGGCGCGTTCCAGTTGCCGGCGATCCAGTTGATCATGTAGCCGCCGTACGAGGCCCCCAGGGCGCAGGCGCGGTCGGCGTCCAGGAAGGCGTACTTCTGGGTCGCGAAGGCCCAGCCCTTCTGGAGGTCCTCGAGCGGACGATCTCCCCAGTGCTGGCTGATCGCGTCGGTGAAGGCCTGGCCGTAGCCAGTCGAGCCGTGGAAATCGACCATCACCACGGCGTAGCCGGCGTTGGCGTAGACCTGCGGGTTCCAGCGGTACGACCAGCTGTTGCTGAACGAACCCTGCGGGCCGCCGTGGATCAGGAAGGCGACGGGATACTTCTTGGCCGGGTCGAAATTGGCGGGCTTCAGGACGAAGCCGTGCACGGTCTCGTCGTTCCAGCCCTTGAAGCTGAACTGCTCGGGCTCGCCCCAGGCCACGTCCTTCAGGGCGTCGCTGGACACGCTGGCCACCTTCGTCGCCGGGCCCTTGGCCGGCAGCACGAACAGCTCGGACGGGCTCTTCAGCGAATCCGCCGCGTAGACGATGCCGTTGGGGCCGACGTCGAAGGCGCCCACATGGCCTTCGCCGGTCAGGGCGGCGACCTTGCCGGTCTTCACATCGATCGCGAACAGCTTGCCTTGGCCGACGTCCAGCGCGGTGGCGTAGATCGTCTTGCTGTCGCGGCTCCAGGCGATGGCGTCGGCGGAACGGTCCCAGGTCGGCGCCAACTCGCGCTCCTGGCCGGTGGCCATGTCGCGGATGATGACGCCGAAGCGGTCGGCCTCGAAGCCGGGGCGCTTCATCGCGCGATAGGCGGCGAGCTTGCCGTCCGGCGAGAACACCGGCGCGGTGTCCCAGGCCTTGTTGGCGGCGGTCAGGTTCTGGAGGCGCTCTGAACCGTCGAGCGGCGCGCTCCAGGTGTCGAAGTTCGTCGTCCAGGCCTCGTCCTTGCCCGCGACCTTGGCCGAGAAGGTGATCGTCTTGCCGTCGGGCGTGATGGTTAAGTCCTCGTCGCCACCGAACGGCTTGGTGGGCGCATCGCCGTCGAAGCCCTTCATCAAGTCGATCGGCTGGCCGGTCGCCGCGCCGCTCCCGTCCAGGGCGTAGGCGAACAGGTGGTTGCGCGTGCCGTCGGCCCAGGTGTCCCAGTGACGGACGAAGAGGCGGTCATAAACAACGCCCGTGGCCTTTGTCGCCGTCTTGGCGGCCAGACGCGCCTCGGTGCAGGCGAAGTCGGCGCAGTCGGGGAACACCGCCAGGGCGATGACGATGGTCTTGCCGTCCGGGGCGACCTTGTAGGCCTGGACGTCGAGCGGCGTCGCCGTGACCTGGATCGCGGTCTCGCCCGCGGCGTCGGTCTTGAAAACCTGGTCCGTCCCGCTGGCGCGGCTCGAAACGAAGTAGATCGACTTGCCGTCGGCGCTCCAGCGGCCAGCGCTGGCGCCGCCGTCCGAGATCTTCAGGCGACGCGGCGCCATCTTGGTCTTCAGGTCGGCGATCCACAGGGACATCGAGGCCTTGTTGGCCGGATAGTCCATGGTCCGCACCGAATAGAGCACATGGCGGCCGTCCGGCGAGACGCGCGGATCGCTGAGCCGGTCCAGGCTGGCCATCTCCTTGGCGGTGAAGACGCGCGACTTTGGCGCGGGCGCCTGCGCTTGGGCCGTCCCGACCAGGGCGAGGGAAAGGACGGCCGCGGAGGCCGCGAAACGCAAGCTCTTGATCATGAAACCGAAAACCCTGGAAACGGTTATGCCTTTTGCGGCGGAGCCTAGTCCTGGTTTTCACCCGCCGCTAGGGCGAGACTCGCAACGGATCACCGCGTTAGGATCATCGAGCGGTGTTCTGTGTCGCCGCGCGCGTAATCGTAATAAAAGTGAAATAAAGTCATAGGTTTATGGCGTAACAATCCGAAACAGGACTTGCTTTGCCGCGACGCAGCATCACTCCTACATGCTAACTCGGGGCGAAAACGGCGGACCTCGGTCCGTCCGTCCAACGATAAGGGTCTCTGGTGTCGGCTTCTGGTTATTTTCAGCACACGGTCGCGGGACCGGTGATCTTCGCGGGGACTGGTCTGCACACGGGCGCGCATGTTCGCGTCGTCGTGCGTCCGGCGGCTCCCGACGCGGGGATCGTCTTTGTGCGGACCGACGTGCATGACCGCGACAACCGCGTTCCCGTCTCCGCCGAGGCGGTGTGCCAGACGCAGCTGGGCACGGTGATCGGCAATGCCGACGACGTCCGCGTCTCGACCATCGAACACCTGATGGCGGCCCTGGCCGCCCTGTCGATCGACAACTGCGTCGTCGAGCTGGACGGCCCGGAAGTGCCGATCATGGACGGCTCGTCCGAACCTTTCATCCAGATCCTGGACCGCGCCGGCCGCCGCAAGCAGGAAGCCGTCCGCCAATATATCGAGATCCTGGCGCCGATCGTGGTGGAGGAGGGCGACAAGCGCGCCGCGCTTCTGCCCGCCGACCGATTCGAAGTCGCCTTCGAAATCGCCTTCGCCAGCAAGGCCATCGGCCGTCAGGTCGTCGACCTGGCGATCGACGAGGAATCGTTCCGCTCGGAGCTGTCCAACTGCCGGACCTTCGGCTTCCTGCGGGACGTCGAGGCCCTGCGCGCCATCGGCCTCGCCCGCGGCGGCTCCATGGAGAACGCCGTCGTGATCGATGGCGACCGGGTGCTCAATCGCGAGGGCCTGCGCCGCAAGGACGAGTTCGTTCGTCACAAGGCGCTGGACGCCATCGGCGACCTTTATGTGCTGGGCAGGCCGATCCTGGGCCGCTTCGAAGGCGTTCTGGCCGGTCACGGCCTCAATAACGCCGTGGTTCGAGCGTTGCTGGCCCAGCCGCGCGCCTGGCGCCTGCGCGCCCTCGCGTCGGAACTGGCTGAAGCGGTTTAACAGCGTCTCGAAGAGTCGAGGCTCGGCCTTCGCATTTGCGCCTTCCGCGGCGTGGTGTAGAAGCCTTGCACGGCGCAGGGGCGCACGTTTGCTTCGAGGGTGAGAGACTCCGTGCTTCGTAATTTCTCGGGACGTTCGGCCGTCACTATCGCCGCAGTTCTCGTCGCCGTGTCGGTGGCGGGTTGCGCCGGCAAGTCCAAGAAGCCGAGCCTCGCCTACGAAGAACGCCCCGTTGAGCTGCTGTATTCCACCGGCGCCGATCGCCTGGACCGCGGCAACTGGAACGAGGCCGTCGACTATTTCCGCGAGGTCGAGCGTCAGCACCCCTATTCGGAATGGTCGCGCCGCTCGATCCTGATGACCGGCTACGCCCACTACATGGGCAACAACTACAACGACGCGATCGGCGACGCCGACCGGTTCATCTCGCTGTATCCGGGCAACCCGTCGGCCAGCTACGCCTACTATCTCAAGTCCGTCTGCTACTTCGAGCAGATCGTCGACGTGAACCGCGACCAGGCCGCCACCGAGCAGGCTCTGGCCGCCCTGCGCGACGTCGTCCAGCGCTATCCGAACAGCGAGTACGCCACCGACGCCCGCCTGAAGATCGACATGGTCAACGACCAACTGGCGGGCAAGGAAATGGCCATCGGTCGCTACTACCTGAAGAACGGCCAGACCCTGGCCGCGATCGGTCGCTTCAAGGCGGTCATCGAGCGTCACCAGACCACCTCGCACACGCCCGAGGCGCTCTATCGCCTGGTCGAGTCCTATCTGACCCTGGGCCTGATGGACGAAGCCAAGCGCAACGGCGCGGTGCTGGGCTACAACTTCCCGGGCGATCGCTGGTACGCCGACGCCTACAAGCTGCTCAACGACAATGGCCTCCGGCCCGCCGTCGAGCCGCTGAAGGCCGGCGCCAAGCGCAACGCCCTCGAGCGTCTGCTGTCCAAGGACAAGGACGCGACCCTGGCCCCGCCTGGCGAGAAGAAGTCCAAGAAGGGCGGCTTGATGGGCGTGCTGGGCATGTAATGGCGACGGGATCGAGCCCCGATCCCGTTTCGTTCCGCCTTGGCGCTTTCAAAAACTCTGATTCCCGGCGATCCTGCGCGTCATGCTGATCGGCCTATCCATCCGTGACGTCGTGCTCATCGAGAGCCTGGACCTCGCCATCGGCGAGGGCCTGACCGCGCTGACGGGTGAAACCGGGGCCGGCAAGTCGATCATTCTCGACGCCCTGGGTCTGGCCACCGGCGCGCGCGCTGACGCGGGGCTGGTGAGGCGAGGGGCCGCCGGTCACGCCTCGGCCACCGCGATCTTCGCCCTGCCGGCCGACCATCCCGCCTTCGCCTATCTCGACGACAAGGGCCTCGACTACGCTCGCGACGAGGACCTGGTCCTGCGCCGCCAGTTGTCGCCCGACGGCCGCAGCCGCGCCTTCGTCAACGACCAGGCCACCAGCGTCGGCGTGCTCAAGGACCTGGGCGGCCTTCTGCTGGAGGTCCACGGCCAGCACGAGACGGTCGGCCTGCTGGATCCCAAGACCCACCGTGGCCTGCTCGACGCGTTCGGCGGTGTGTCGCTCTCGGCGGTCGCCTCGGCCTGGAGCGCCTGGCGCGCGGCGCGCGAGAAGGCCGAGGGGCTGCGCGATCTCGCCGGCCGCGCCGCCGCCGAGACCGAGGAGTTGACCCTCCGCCTCTCCGAACTGGATCGCCTCGACCCGCGCGAAGGCGAGGAGACGGCGCTGGCCGACGAGCGCGCCTTGTTGAGCTCCGCCGAAAAGGCCATCACCGACATCGCCGCAGCCCAGGACGCCCTGGGCGGCGACAGCCTGTCGGGCAAGCTCGCCCAGGCCTACCGCGCCCTGGAGCGCGCCCGCGACCGGGCTCTGCAGGCCGGCGCCCCCGCCGACGGCGCGGCCATGACCAAGCTCTCGGCCGCCTGCGAGGCCGTCGACCGCGCCATCGTCGAGGCCCAGGAGGCCAGCGCCGCCATCGACGCTGTCGCCGAGTCCTTCGAGTTCGAACCCGACCGGCTGGAAAGGGCCGAGGAGCGCCTGTTCGCCCTGCGCGGCATGGCGCGAAAGCTGAATGTCCTGGTCGAGGACCTGCCCGCCAAACGCGCCGAGTTCGCCGCCCGACTGCAGGCGATCGAAACCTCCGAGGACGCGCTGAAGGCGGCCGACAAGGAGGCCGCCGAGGCCCGCGAGGCCTATCTCTACGCCGCCGAGGCCCTGTCGGCCGAGCGCCGCGCCGCCGGCGACGCCCTGGCCGTGGCGGTCGAGGCCGAACTGGCCCCGCTGAAGCTGGAGAAAGCCAAGTTTCGCGTCGCGCTGGAGGCGCTGGCCGAGGACCGCGCCGGTCCGACGGGCCTGGACCGCGTCGCCTTCGAGATTTCGACCAATCCCGGCGCGCCGTTCGGCCCGATGGAAGCCATCGCCTCTGGCGGTGAACTGGCGCGCTTCGCCCTGGCCCTGAAGGCCGCCCTGGCCGGACGCGGCGGCGGTCCTCAGCCGCTGATGATCTTTGACGAGGTCGACCAGGGCGTCGGCGGGGCCGTGGCCGACGCGGTGGGCTTGCGTCTCAAGCGCCTGGCCCGGAACGCCCAGGTGCTGGTCGTCACCCACTCCGCCCAGGTCGCCGCGCGGGCCGATGCGCACTGGCGGATCTCCAAGTCCGGCGACGAAACCTCGACCCGCACCAAGGTCGAGCCCCTGACCCCCGCCCAGCGCGAGGAAGAGATCGCGCGCATGCTGTCGGGCGCCGAGGTGACTGAGGCGGCGAGGGCGGCGGCCCGGGCGTTGATGGCTTAGGCCCATCGCTGACTCCCACCGCCGGGGGGAGGTTGCTAACGTCCCGCCTCTTTCCCGTCCTTCCGGATTCGCCGCCGTGTCCCTGCTCCCTGTCGCCGACCTCACCGAAGCCCAGGCCGTCGAGGAACTGGAGCACCTGGCCGATGAGCTGGCGCGGCACGACATCGCCTATCACCAGCAGGACAACCCGACGATCAGCGACGCCGACTACGACGCGCTGAAGCGGCGGAACCTCGATATCGAGACCCGCTTCCCGCATCTGGTGCGCGACAACTCCCCGTCCATGCGCGTCGGCGCGGCCAGGGCGGAGCAGTTCGCGCCGGTGCGCCACGGCGTGCCGATGCTCAGCCTCGACAACGCCTTCTCCAACGACGAGGCCGAGGAGTTCGACGCTCGTGTCCGCCGTTTCCTGCGTCTCTCGCCCGACGAGACCCTGGCCTATACGGCCGAGCCCAAGATCGACGGCCTGTCGGCCTCGCTGCGTTACGAGAAGGGCGTGCTGGTCCAGGGCGCGACGCGCGGCGACGGCCAGACCGGTGAGGACGTCACCGCCAACCTCCGCACGATCGCTGACATCCCCCATCGCCTGAAGGGCTCGGGCTGGCCCGACGTGATCGAGGTGCGGGGCGAGGTCTATGTCGAGCTGGAGGCCTTCGCCGCCTTCAATGCGGCGGCCGAGGAAGCCGGCCAGCGGACCTACGCCAATCCTCGCAACTTCGCGGCGGGCTCGTTGCGCCAGATCGACCCAACCATCAGCGCCCAGCGGCCGCTGCGGTTCTTCGGCTACGCCTGGGGTCTGGTTTCGGAGCCTTTCGCCGGCGGGCAGTGGGAGGCGCTGGAGGCGCTGAGGTCCTGGGGCTTCGTGACTACGGCGCCGCCCGCGCGTCGCGTCGAGAACGCCCGGGGCCTTCTGGACGTCTACGCCGAATTCGAGGCGCTGCGGCCGACCTTGAACTTCGACATCGACGGCGTGGTCTACAAGGTCGACGACCTGGAGCTGCAGCGGCGCCTCGGCTTCGTCTCGCGCTCGCCGCGCTGGGCGATCGCTCGCAAGTTCCCGGCCCAGAAGGCGCGCACGGTGCTGGAAGCCATCGACCTGCAGGTTGGCCGGACTGGCGCGATCACGCCCGTGGCGCGGCTCAAGCCGGTGACCGTGGGCGGCGTCGTGGTGACCAACGCCACACTGCATAATGGCGACGAAATCGAGCGCCTCGACGCCCGGATCGGTGACACGGTCGTGGTCCAGCGCGCCGGTGACGTGATCCCGCAGATCGTCGAGGTGGCGTTGGAGGCGCGACCCGACCCGGCGCCCGCGCCCTACGTCTTCCCGCACGAGTGCCCGTGCCCGCTGAAGACGCCACTGGCCCGCGAGGTCAACGCCTCGGGCCAGGAGTCCGTCGTGCGTCGCTGCACCGGCGAGTTCGCCTGTCCTTTCCAGCGGGTCGAGCACCTGCGCCATTTCGTGTCGCGCCGCGCCTTCGACATCGAGGGCCTGGGCGAAAAGCAGCTTCAAGCCTTCTTCGACGAGGGCTGGATCACCGAGCCCGCCGACATCTTCAAACTGGCTCGCGACGAGGCGAAGCTGGCCGCGCTGCGCGAGCGCGAGGGCTACGGCGAGACCTCGGTCGCCAATCTTGCGCGCGGCATCGAGGCGCGTCGCACGATCGGCATGGACCGCATGATCTACGGCCTGGGCGCGCGCGACATCGGCGAGACCACCTCGACGGTGCTGGCCCGCAACTTCGACCGCTTCGAGGACCTGCAAGCCGCCGCCGAGGCCGCCGCCAAGGGGCTTCCGGGCGAGACCTATCTGGAGCTGTCCACGGCGCCCGGCGTCGGGCCCAAGGCGCTGGACACGCTGGTTGAAGCAGGGAGGGGCGGTTCGAAGGCCGATCCCTGGCCTCAGACAGACGATCTCGAGATCAAGATCGGCCACGCGGTCCCCAAGCTGACCAAGCCTGCCCGCGCGGCCCTGGCTCAGCGCTACGGGACCTGGGACGCCTTCGCCGAGGGCCTGGCCGCCGCCGCCGCCGGGGCGCCGGGCGACGACTACCTGCATCTGGCCGCGATCGACGGCGTCGGTCCCGTCGCGGCCCAGTCGCTGGCGCGGTTCTTCGCCGAGGACCACAATCGCCAAAAGGTCGCCAACCTCGTCGCCGAACTCGACATCCAGCCGGTCGAGAAGCCCAAGACCGACACGGCCGTGGCCGGCAAGACCATCGTCTTCACCGGCGCGCTGGAGAAGATGACCCGCGACGAAGCCAAGGCCCAGGCCGAGGGGCTGGGCGCAAAGGTCGCCTCGTCGGTGTCGAAGAAGACCGATCTCGTGGTCGCCGGACCGGGCGCGGGCTCCAAGCTGAAGACGGCGACCGAGCTTGGCATCCAGGTCATGACCGAAGACGAATGGCTGGAACTGGTCGGAAGCTGATCGCTTTCCGAATTCCCGCCGCCTTTTCGTGTCAGGGCTTGTCGCGAGGGACGAGATCGCGCAACCAAGCGGTCAAACGCGCATTTGAAGCGCGACCCAGGGAGTAATTGATGTTCCGCACCACGATGATCGCCGCCGCCGCGTTTGGCCTGCTGGCGAGCCCGGCCTTCGCCGCCGATGTCGCCGGGCTTTGGCAGACCCCTACCAATGGCGGCCAGGTCGAGATCTCCCATTGCGGCAACAGCCTGTGCGGCAAGCTGGTGAACTCCAACCACATCCGCGAGAACCCCGCGCTGAAGGACGTCAAGAACAAGGACGAGTCCCAGCGCGTCCGGACGCTGAAGGGCCTGCAGATGCTCTACGATTTCACCGGCGGCCCGACGAAGTGGACTGGCGGCAAGGTCTACAATCCCGACGACGGCGGCACCTATTCGGGCACGATCGAACTGATCGGCGAGAACCAGATGAAGCTGAAGGGCTGCATCGTCGCCCCGTTCTGCAAGACCCAGGTCTGGACGCGGTTGCGGTAGTGAGTTTCCAAATCCTCCCCCTCGCGGGGGAGGTGGTCCGAAGGACCGGAGGG
>CAKZJK010000126.1 GCA_936942565.1 uncultured Caulobacter sp.
GACCGCGGAGGCCTACAGCCGCGAAGGCGGCATGTCGGGCATCGCCACCGACCTGATCGACCTCGACCAGAAGATCGGCGGCCTTCACCCCTCCGACCTCGTGGTCCTGGCCGGCCGCCCCTCGATGGGGAAGACGGCCCTGGCGACCAACATCGCCTTCAACATCGCCAAGAAGTACGCCTACGAGATCCAGCCCGACGGCACCAAGAAGACCGTCCAGGGCGGCGTGGTGGCCTTCTACTCGCTGGAAATGAGCGCCGAGCAGCTGGCCCTGCGTATGCTGGCCGACGCCTCGGGCGTCTCGGGCGACCGCCTCCGCAAGGGCGAGATCGACGCTAGCGAGTTCGGCCGCGTCCGCGACGCGGCCATGGAGCTACAGGAAGCGCCGCTCTACATCGACGCCACCGGTGGCATCTCGATCGCCAAGCTGACCGCCCGCGCCCGTCGCCTGAAGCGTCAGGTCGGCCTCGACCTGATCGTGGTCGACTACCTGCAGCTCGTCACCGGCTCGGACCTCGGGGCCAACGCCAACCGGGTGCAGGAAGTCTCGCAGATCACCATGGGCCTCAAGGCGCTCGCGAAAGAGCTGGCCTGTCCGGTCATCGCCCTCTCGCAGCTGTCGCGTCAGGTCGAGCAGCGCGACGACAAGCGGCCCCAGCTCTCCGACCTTCGGGAATCGGGCTCGATCGAGCAGGACGCCGACATGGTCTGGTTCGTGTACCGCGAGGCCTACTATGTGGGCCGCGCCGAGCCGCGCGAAGGCACGCCCGAGCACCTGACCTGGCAGGAAGAGATGGACCGCCTGCACGGCCTGGCCGAAGTGATCATCGCCAAGCAGCGTCACGGCCCGATCGGCACCGTGCGCCTGTCGTTCAACAGCGACACCACCCGCTTCGGCAACCTCGCCAAGGACCACTACTTCGCCCAGGCGCGGAATATTCCGTCGGACGAGTAAGGCTTCAAATAGGGTGTCATCCCGGAAGCCTCGCAGAGGCTATCCAGGACCCAGGGGCGGTGCTCAGGGCGTTCCGTCACCCCGGGGTCCGGCTCTCAGCTTCGCTACGGCCGGGATGACGCGTGTTTTGGGGGCGTTTGACTAAAGCCCCTCCTCCACGCCACCGTCCCCGCCTCGCCCTTGAGCCCAGACGAGTCGCATGGACTTCAGCCCCCTGCCCACCTCCAGCCTGGTCGGCGCGTTTCTGATCGCGTTTCCGGCGCTGTTTTCCATCGTCAATCCGGTGGGTGCCTCGCTGATCTTCCATCAGGCGATGTCGGGCCGCGCGCGCGAGGAGCGGCTGAAGCTGGCGCGGCAGATCGGCTTCTACGCCTTCCTGGTGCTGCTGGGGTCGCTACTGCTGGGCGGCTACATCCTGAACTTCTTCGGCGTCAGCCTGGGCGCCCTGCGGGTGGCCGGCGGCCTTGTCGTGGCGATCCGCGCCTGGGGCCTCTTGATGGACCCGCAGGAGAACGAGGAGCGCAAGACCAGCCAGACCGAGCCGGCCCAGAGCCACGAGGCCAATGGACGCGAAGACGTCGCGTTCTTCCCGCTGACCATGCCGTTCACGACCGGGCCGGGCTCGATCTCGGTCGCGATCGCCCTCTCCTCCCAACGTCCGACCGAAGGCGACGCCGTGGCGCCGTTCTTCATCGGCGCGGGCCTCGCCGCGGCCTTGGTCGCGATCATGGTCTGGCTGCTCTACAGCGCCTCGGAGCGGGTGATGCGGTTGCTGGGCCCAGCGGGCGCTCGCGTGCTCTCGCGCCTCGTCGCCTTCCTGCTGCTGTGCATCGGCGTGCAGATCATCGCGTCGGGCGCGGAGAACCTGGTCGCCAAGTTCCTGGCCGCCCATCACGGCTAAACCGTTGAACCGCTGGCTCGCGTCGGCTACGCCCACGCCGTGACCGACCTCCAAGACGCCCGCCTAAGCATCGACCTCGACGCCCTCGCCGCGAACCACGCGGCCCTGAAGGCGCGCGCCGGCGATGCGGAGGTCGCGCCGGCGGTGAAGGCCAACGCCTACGGCCTGGGCGCCGCGCGCGTCGCCGACCGTCTCTGGGCCGAGGGCGCCCGCTCCTTCTACGTGGCGCGGCTGGCCGAGGGCGTGGCGCTACGCGCGGCGCTCGGCGATCGCGAAGCCGCCATCTACGTCCTCGACGGCGCCACGCCCGGCGCGGGCGACGCCCTGGAAGGGGCGCGCCTGACGCCGGTGCTCAACAGCCTGCCGCAGATCGAGGCCTGGAACGCCCAGGCCCGCTCTGGACGCCTGAAAGCCGCCCTGCACCTCGACACCGGCATGAACCGGCTGGGCCTGCGCCCCGAAGAGCTGAAGGTGCTTCTGGGGGCCATGGACCGCCTCAAGCGCCTGGACGTGGAGCTGGTGATCAGCCACCTGGCCTGCGCCGACGTTCCGGACCATCCTCTGAACGCGCGCCAGTTGGAGCGCTTCACCGAAGCCGTGGCCCTGCTGCCAAACGCCCGCAAGAGCTTCGCCAATTCGGCGGGCCTGTTCCTGGGCGAGACCTATCGCTTCGACCAGGCCCGGCCGGGCGTCAGCCTCTATGGCGGCGGACCGGAAGGCAGACCGCATCCCGAGATCCGCGCCGTCGCCACCGTCGAGGCGCCGATCCTGCAGGTTCGCGTCGTGCCACGCGGCGAGACGGTCGGCTACGGCGCCGCCTGGATCGCGCCCGACACCACCCGCATCGCCATCGTCGGCGCGGGCTACGCCGACGGCGTGCCGCGTTCGAGCCATCCCAAGGGCCAGATCTGGTTCGACGGCGCGCGCCGTCCAATGCTTGGCCGCGTCTCGATGGACCTGATGGCGATCGACGTCACCGACTGCGACGCGGCCCGTCCCGGCGCCATGGTCGAGTTGCTGGGCTCGAACATGCCGATCGACGACGCCGCCACGGCGGCCGGAACCACGGCCTACGAGCTGCTGACCAACATCGCGCCTCGGGCCCGACGCGTTTACCGCTGAGCCTGCGTCCGGCTTTGGCGCAGCCGCCCCCCAACCTGTAGTCTCCACGTATCCGAGAATCAGGAGACCTCATGGCCCGCGACGGCGCCGTCTACGCTTGCCAGTCCTGTGGCGCGGTCCAGACCAAGTGGTCCGGACAATGTCCCGCCTGTCAAAGCTGGAACACTCTGGTCGAGGAGGTCGGCGCCAAGCCGCCCGGCGCCCTGTCGACGACCAAGGCCACGCGTATGCGCGGCCTGCAGTTCACGGGCCTGGAAAGCGAGACCGCCCCGCCCCCGCGCATCCTGACCGGCGTCGACGAGTTCGACCGCGTCTGCGGCGGCGGCGTCGTGCCGGGCTCGGCCATCCTGATCGGCGGCGACCCCGGCGTCGGCAAGTCCACCCTGCTGCTGCAGGTCTGCGCCAGCGCCGCCGCGCGCGGAGTCTCCTGCGCCTACATCTCCGGCGAGGAGGCCGTGGAGCAGATCCGTGGCCGCGCCGACCGCATGGGCCTGGCCAAGGCCAATGTGAGCTTGGCCGCCGAGACCGCGCTGCGCGACATCCTGGATGGCCTCAAGCGCGACAACTTCGATCTCGTCGTCATCGACTCGATCCAGACGATGTGGAGCGACGCCCACGAGGCCGGTCCCGGCACCGTCACTCAGGTCCGCGCCTGCGCGACCGAGCTGGTGCGCCTGGCCAAGAAGAAGGGCGTGGCGATACTCTTGGTCGGCCACGTCACCAAGGACGGCCAGATCGTGGGTCCCCGCGTCGTCGAGCACATGGTCGATGCGGTGCTGTCGTTCGAAGGCGAGGGCTCGCAGCAGTTCCGCATCCTGCGCGCGGTGAAGAACCGCTTCGGCGCGGTCAACGAACTGGGCGTGTTCGCCATGGGCGACAACGGCCTGCGCGAGGTCAGCAATCCCTCGGCGCTGTTCCTGTCGCGCCACGAGGAGCCGGTGCCGGGCAGCGTCA